>CALWMT010000013.1 GCA_944382045.1 uncultured Enterocloster sp.
CTCCAGGCAGGCAATCTTGCGGTGCTGGTGGGTCTCTACGGTCTTCACGAAATTGGTAGCCTCCACTAGGGATTCATGGGTCCCAGTATCCAGCCAGGTGAAGCCCTGTCCCAAGAGGATCACGTCCAGCTCCCCATTTTCCAGATAGATGCGGTTTAAATCCGTGATCTCCAGCTCTCCTCTGGCGGAGGGCTTTAGGTTCTTAGCGTACTCCACCACCCGGTTGTCATAGAAGTAGAGACCGGTCACGCAGTAATTGGACTTGGGATGTGCCGGCTTCTCCTCGATGGAAACCGCCTTTCCCTCCCCGTCAAACTCCACGATGCCGAAGCGCTCCGGATCGTCCACATAGTAGCCGAACACTGTGGCTCCCTTCTCCTTGGAGGCCGCGGCCCGCAGGCGCTTATTTAAGCCCTGGCCATGGAAAATATTGTCGCCCAGGACCATGGCCACAGAATCCGTGCCAATAAAGTCCGCCCCGATAATAAATGCCTGGGCCAGCCCGTCGGGGCTCGGCTGCACCGCATAGGAGAGGCGGATGCCAAACTGGCTTCCGTCCCCCAAAAGGGCCTCGAACCGGGGCGTATCGTCCGGCGTAGAGATAATCAGAATGTCCCGGATCCCTGCATTCATGAGCACGGACAGGGGATAGTAAATCATCGGCTTGTCATAAATCGGAAGCAGCTGCTTGGATGTCACCTTTGTCAGCGGGTACAGGCGGGTACCGCTTCCTCCGGCCAGTATAATTCCCTTCATTATTTCCTCCTGGTAAAAGGCGCACAGCGGCCTCTCGCTTAAGGCCGCGCCTATCTTTCTTTGTAACAGTTCAGACGGCTGAACTGTTACTATTCTTTGTCCCATGATACCATACTAGCCATATTTTTTCAAATACTGCGGTAAATATTTCGAGATAATTAAGATTCGCCCCCCGTACAAGGCGGCGAATCCATTAATAAATCTAAAATTTGTATAAATTGCATAAAAATAAAATGAAAAATGGTGGATTCCACACATAGACAAGCTAATATGTTAATGGTAATATGTTAATGCTAATATATTACTGCTGATATGTTAATGGTAATATGTCAGCGAAAAATAATACTTTAGGAGGTGCCATATGGCAGACATTATTGCAGGCATTTTACTTTTAATCGTTTTCATTGGATTAATTGTATACTGCGCAAAGGGTGGAAACTTGTTGATTGGCTTTATTGTGACCGCAATTTTATGGTGTATTATCGGTTTGGTCCCCATAGATATTGTGGTAAACGATGTGTTTGAAAAATCCGTAGAAAGCTACGGCGGTACGATTGCAATTATCGTATTCGGTGCCTGGTTCGGCCGCGTCCTTGTGGATACGGGAATCGCCGGATACATAATTAAGAAGACCGTAGAGCTGGCAGGAGATAAGCCTCTGCTGACCGCTCTGCTTCTGAATATTGTATGCGCCCTGATTTTCTGCAGTGCCTTCGGTGTCGGCTCCGTTATGGCAATCGGTATGATTGTTCTGCCGATTATGTTCTCCCTGGGCATCGACAAGAAGACGGCTGTGGGCTCCTACATGCTGGCCGTTGCCTCCGGCATGTACCTGAACATTGCCTACGTGAGCCAGTTCTTCGCTGTGTTCCCCAACATCCAGTACGACGCAAAATACCGCTCCTTCGCGATTCTGGCAACTGTAATCAGCGTTGCGGTTATGATTATCTACATTGTATTTAACTATATGCGCCAGCGCAGAAGCCGTGCCTTTGCGGCAGCTCCCTCTGTGGATGCGGCACAGCTTCCCTGGTACTGCGTAATCGTTCCCTTTGTTCCGATTGTCATGGTATCCTTCTTTGCCTGGCAGCCGGTTCCCTCCTTCCTTCTTGGAATCCTGCTGGGCCTTGTATTTACCCGCAACATGACCAGCTACTCTCAGGCAGTTGAAAAGGTGCAGAAGACTCTGTACGATGGCGTTGCGGATTCCGGTCTGCTGATCGGTATGCTGTATGGTGTAAATATTTTCCAGGCAGCAGCCAAGCAGGTAGCTCCGATCCTGCAGAACCTGTTAGGCGGTGTGATCCCCACCTCTCCGGTTGTACTGCTGATCGCCTTCTGTATCCTCTCCCCCATCGCCCTGTTCCGCGGCCCGCTGATGATCTGGGGCTCCGGTATTGCCCTGGCATCCATTCTGCAGGCGATGGGCGTTTTCACTGAGCCCTACCTGTTTATGCTGTTCCTCGTTCCTCCGGTAGCAATCGTTGCCTCCGCCTGCCCCACCCAGTCCTGGACCATGTGGGCGCTGAGCTATGCAAAGCTTGAGCCGAAGACCTATATTATGACGAACCTGCCCTGGGGCTGGCTGGCCTGCGTGCTCATCCAGATTGTAGGCTATCTCACCTACAGTACCGTTTAAACCTGCATGGAAAGGAAGAAAGAAATGGCAAAACGAGCAATTCGAATCGGCATTGACGTGGGCGGTACCCACACCAAGGCGGTTGCAATTGACAACAACACAAATGAAATCGTAGGCAAGGGCTCTGTCATGACCACCCATTATGCAAAGGAGGGTGTGGCCAGAGGAGTTGTGGAATCCTTTGAAAAATGCCTGGAGACCAGCAATATCAGTCCTGATGAGGTAATCTTCATCGCTCACAGCACCACTCAGGCGACAAACGCTCTTCTGGAGGGCGATGTGGCCAATGTAGGCGTGATCGGAATCGGCAAGGGCGGCCTGGAGGGCTTTCTGGCAAAGCGCCAGACCAAGATCCCGGACATCGACCTGGGAACCGGCAAATTCATCCATATTGACTCCGAATTCATGAAATCCAAGGAGATGAACAAGGCCTCTGTAAAATCCATGATCCAAAAGATGTATGATCAGGGAGACCGGGTGGTGGTGGCCTCCAAGGCCTTTGGCGTGGACAATATGGCGGAGGAGAAGCTGGTCGCGGAGACCGCTGAGGAGATGGGGATTCCCGCATCCATGGCCTCCGACATCACCAAGCTCTACGGGCTGACTACCAGAACCCGTACCGCGGCCTTAAATGCCAGCATTCTGCCGAAGATGATGGAGACAGCAAACAGCACGGAAAGCTCTGTCCGCTCCACCGGCGTCAAGGTCCCCCTTATGATCATGAGAGGCGACGGCGGCGTTATGGAGGTTACCGAGATGAAAAAGCGGCCGGTTCTGACCATGCTCAGCGGCCCTGCGGCATCCGTAATCGGCGCCCTCATGTATCTGCGCGCCTCCAACGGCATCTACTTTGAGGTGGGCGGCACCTCCACCAATATCGGCGTGATTAAGAATGGCCGCCCTGCCGTTGACTATGCCATCATCGGCGGCCACCGCACCTATGTAAACTCTCTGGATGTGCGCGTTCTGGGTGTTGCCGGCGGCTCCATGGTCCGCGCAAATAAAAACGGCATCGTGGACGTAGGCCCCCGTTCCGCTCACATTGCAAATATGGGATACGCCTGCTTTACGGACACGGAGCTCTTTGACGGGGCAGAGCTCTACTACATGCAGCCCCGCGAGAATGATCCCAGCGACTACGCGGCAATCCGCCTGAACAACGGCGAGAGCGTGACAATCACCAACACCTGCGCAGCCAACGTGCTTGGAATCCTTGCCGAGGGCGACTATGCCTGCGGCAATGTGGAGTCCGCCAGAAGGGCCATCGGCCTGCTGGCAAAGGAGGTGGGAATGTCCATCGAGGATACCGCCCGCGCAATCCTTCAGAAATCCACGGATAAGATCAAGCCCGTGATTGAGGATTTGATCAGCAAGTACAAGATCGAGCGCGACCAGATCGTCCTGGTGGGCGCCGGCGGCGGTGCGGGCACGCTCCTCACCTTCACGGCCAATGATATGGGCTTCAAATACCAGATCCCGGAAAACGCGGAGGTCATCTCCTCCATAGGCGTGGCTCTGGCCATGGTCCGCGAGATGGTTGAGCGGACCATTCCCAATCCCACAGCCAAGGATATCGCTGAGCTGAAGAAGGAGGCAAAGGAGCTGGCCATGAACTCCGGCGCAGTGGAGGACAGTGTGGAGGTCTATGTGGAGATCGACGAGCAGGCACAGAAGGTGACCGCAATCGCCATGGGATCCACAGAGGTAAAGACCACGGACCTGATGAAGAACTGTGACGAGAAGGAAGCGGTTCAGATCGCCGCAGAGTCCATCGGCGTGCCCGAGGACCAGGTTGAGCTGGCCGCATCCAACGGACAGGTATTTGTGGTCACCTGCCAGCAGGGCTCCAAGCGCCAGCTTCGGGTGATCGACAAGAAGGGCTTCATCAAGATTCAGCGCTCCGACGGCGGCTGCCTGCGCACCACTATGGCGGACGCTGTGGATGACCTCAAGAAGATTTGGGATGCATCCTCAAACTTTTCCTCTGAGGTTCGGATCAATCCGGACGCATACGTAATCGTGGGCTCCCGGGTGATCGACTACTCCGGAATCCCGGAATACAAGCAGGTTGCAGGACTCATCGAGGCCGAGCTTGCGGACCGTGAGCCAGACGACGAGATCATCCTGGTATTAGCCAGAAACGCACTGAGGTAAGTCCTCGGGCGGCAGCCTTTCAATCACGGCTGCCGCCCCAAATCACTGCATTATCTTAAGCATGCAGGCAGCGGGGCAGAATGGAGGAACGCAATTGTACGGGAAATGGAATGATAAATTCTGGTATGAACGTCTCTTAGAGGAAGATTCTGCCTCCAGATTGTTGAATTCTTCGGAAAAATCATCTATAATAAAACAGTGCATGCAGGAAGCGCAGATACAGAAGCAGCGGCTGAAAAAGCTGTTTGGAGAACAGCAGGCAGACATCTATATCAAAAGACTCGGCTATCAGATCGAAGAAGAAGAACCGGAGCTGATGCCGTCTTTTCTTTATATGGGGATAACGGAGCCGGACCGAAGGACGGTCCGCTTGAATCAGACTGTAATCCGCCTGCTGAGAGCCTATTTGGAAAGCCATGTCCCCGCCGGCAGCGGACAGCGGGAAAGGATGATGGATATTATCCTATTTCACGAGCTCTTTCACGTGATCGAGGAATCCACGGCAGGAATCTATACCCGAAATGTAAAGGTGCCCTGCCGTATCCTGGGCCTGTTTCCCTGGAGCCGGAGGATCGAGGCTGCCAGTGAAATCGGTGCCATTCATTTCTCCAAGCTGATGGCAGAGGCTGATTTTCCCCCGTATCTGTATACCCAATATCTTCTTGCCGCAACTAATCAGTATACGGATGTGGATGATGAGTACGGAGTTGACAAAGAAACGCGACGGGAATGATTTCTATTCCCTGCTGCGGGATGATATTATAAGCCTAAAGCTGAGACCCGGTGTTCTTTTCAGCACCCGGGAGCTCTGTGAGATCTATCAGGTGGGGCGTTCTCCCGCCCGGGAGGCGCTGATCCGCCTGGAGCAGGAGGGGCTTATCACCTTTCTTCCCCAGCAGGGGACCATGATCTCCCTCTTGGATTTAAAACGAATTGACAATGAGCGCTATATCCGGCGGTCAGTGGAAGAGAATATAATGAAGGATTTTGTGGGCATGTTCTCTCCCACGATTATTCTGCGCCTCGAGGATATGGTGCAGGAGCAGCGTGCAATGATGAAAAAGCAGGACATACGCGGCTTTGTAGATGCGGATGATGATTTTCATCACGTCTTTTATAAGGAAATCGGACGGGAACACTGCTACAGGGTAATCGATAAGGAGTGCTGCAACTACCGCAGGATGCGCCTGCTTGTGCAGATGGTGGAGCCCGGCATGATGGCCAAAACCATCGACGAGCACGGAGCACTTCTCAGCGCGGTTTCCGTGCGCGATGTGGATAAGGTCATGTCTCTGTTTTATCTTCATCTGGGTCAGATCAAGAATCAGGAGAGAAAAATCATCAAGCGTTTTTCAGAGCTGTTCACGGAATCCTCTGACACTGGCCGGAAGGAAAACCATGATCTAAAGGCAGATTTCCTGGTTGCGCTGCGCGGCCAGGGGATGTAGCCGCCGGCAGCCTTCCCCGATGCCGCAGGCCAGAGCCGTATGCCTGCCAGATATACAAAAACCGGGTGCTCCTCCCGCAGGGAGAGCCTCCCGGTTTTATTTATATCTCTCACAGGACCCGCACGGCCCCTTCTGTCATCCTAGCTGCAGACCGAGCTGCCTGCTCAAATCCTCCGGATCATCAGAGTAATCCCCAGACTCACCACTCCGCTGGCCGCCAGATACCAGATCGTATTCATATAGGTCCCTCCCATATCGTAGAGAAGGCCCCCTAAGGTGCCGCCGAATGAAGCGGCCAGAAGATTCAGATTCATCACAGAAAAATTCACAGGATAGTGGGTCGGTCCATAAGCAGAATTTACATAGGCCGATATGCTGGGCGTCATGCCTCCATAAAAGAAGCCGCCGCAGATAAAGCCCAGGATAACCAGCCAGAAGCTGGCACTTCCCAGAGCTCCCGCCAGGATCAAGGCCGCAGCTGCGAATCCTGCCCCTGTGCCGAGCATAGCCGCATTCCGGCCCTTCCGGTCAAATAAGCCTCCAAAAAACACGCGGCCGATTCCATTGAAGATGGAAATCAATCCAGCCACTGTGGCGATGGTCCCCTCTGTCACATCCGGCCCCGCTTCCCGGGCAATCCCGCTGGCCTGGCTGATCAAGGCCATGCCCGCTCCGCCTATACAGATTGTCCACAGGAAAAAAATCCAGAAGCTGGACCGCTTCACCATCTCACGGGTGCCGATATCCAATCCTCCCTCCCGGGAGCGCTTCCTGCCGCTGGACAGCTCCTTCAGGGAAGCCTGCTCCTCAGGCCGCGGCCTGTCAAAAAATAAGCCGCAGATCAGGAAGGCCGCAGCAATCAAGCCTCCGAATACAACAAACGAGGTTCTCCACGCTTCTACTCCCTCTCCAGATGGGGTAAATGCCTGGTAAATTTTGCCCACGAAAAATGAGCTGAATCCAAACGCCATAAGCAGCACGCCGGAAATCATTCCCTGCTTGTCGGGAAACCAGGCGCTCATGGTGCTCAGAACCGCATTGTAGACCAGGCCGGACGCAAAGCCGCAGAGCACGCCGTAGCCCAGATACAGCACTGCCAGCGTGTCAGCCCGGCTTGAAGCAAGGAATCCGATCAAAAACAGAAGACCGGACATCCATATGATAAACCGGACATGCATCCGCTTGGCTGCCATTCCCCCTGCCATCCCTCCCAGGCAGAAGAACATCATGCAGATCGTAAAGGTTAATGAAAGCTGGGCCTTGCTCCAGGATGTAAAATACGCCCCCAAAGGCAGGGAGAGTACACTCCAGGCATAGACAAGGCCGGCAAACAGCAGCATAAAAAGCCCCAATACCACAAAAAATAATCGATTCCTTCTCATACGTTCTCACTCATCTTAGCAAGCTTCGCCGCCTGGTCCGCGGCGATCAGGTTATCCAGCAGCTCCTCAATATCCCCGTTCATAATGGAGTCAATCTTGTAAAGCGTCAGCTTGATCCGGTGATCCGTCACGCGGCCCTGGGGGAAGTTGTAGGTTCTTATCTTCTCCGACCGGTCCCCGGTTCCAATCTGGCTGCGCCTCTCCTCAGCCTCAGAATTCTGCCGCTTCTCCAGCTCCATATCGTAGAGCTTGGAGCGCAGAAGACGGAAGGCCTTCTCCTTATTCTGGAGCTGGGATTTTTCCGTCTGGCTGTAGATCACGATCCCGGTGGGAATGTGGGTCAAGCGCACGGCGGAGTCCGTGGTGTTTACGCACTGGCCGCCGTTTCCTGAGGCGCGCATCACGTCGATGCGGCAGTCGTTCATATCAATCTGCACGTCCACCTCCTCGGCCTCCGGCATCACCGCCACCGTGGCTGTGGAGGTGTGGATCCGGCCCCCGGACTCAGTCTCCGGCACCCGCTGCACGCGGTGGACGCCGCTCTCGTACTTGAGCTTGGAGTAGGCGCCCTTGCCCGTGACCATGGCCACCACCTCCTTGAACCCGCCGATGCCGTTCTCATTTAAGCTGATAATCTCCACCTTCCAGCGCTGGCTGTCCGCGTAATTCACATACATGCGGTAGAGCTCTGCGGCAAAGAGGGCGGCCTCATCCCCGCCGGCTCCGGCGCGGATCTCCAGAATAATGTTCTTGTCGTCATTGGGATCCTTTGGCAGAAGAAGGATCTTGAGCGTATGCTCCAGCTCCTCGATCTTCTTCTTTGCCTCAGCCAGCTCCTCCTTGGCCAGCTCCCGCATCTCCTCGTCATTCTCCTCCTCCAGAAGAGCCACGCTGTCCTCCGCGTCCTGCTTCGCCTGCTTATACTGCTTATAGGCGTCCACGATGGGAGCTAGCTCTGCCTGCTCCTTCATGAGATTTGTAAACCGGCGGGTGTCCTGGGTCACATCCGGCTCCCCGAGCATCCGCATCAGCTCTTCATAGTGAATCAGCATATCATCCAGCTTGTCAAACATGATCTTCCTCTTCTCCCTTTCCCGGCCAGACCGCCCGGACTACCCGGTTAAGGCCCGCCATATCTCTCGTCACGGTTACGTCCCTGTAGCCGGCTTCGCCGAACAGCTCCGTCACCGGCTCCGCCTGATCCCAGCCAATTTCCATATATATATACCCGCCGGCAGCCAGATGCTCCCGGCCTTTTTCCGCCAAAATACGGTAAAATTTGAGCCCGTCCTCCGCCCCATCCAGCGCGAGCCGCGGCTCGTGATCCCTGACCTCCGGCTCTAAGCCCTCTATGACCCCGGTGGGAATATAGGGGGGATTGGAGACAATCACGTCAAACCGCTCCTCAGGGCCAAAGGCCTCAAGCATATCGCTCTCCACAAAGCGGACCATCCGCTCCCCCTTAAGAAGGAGCCGGGCATTCTCTGCCGCTGTCTCTAAGGCCTGGCGGGATACGTCCGCCGCAGCAGCACTGCAAAAATCCCCGAGCCGCATCAGGCTTATCGCGATGCAGCCGGAGCCGGTGCACATATCAAGCAGGGAGGCCCTGCGCCCCTTCTGCTCCTTTAAGACAAGCTCCACCAGAGCTTCCGTGTCCTGCCGGGGAATCAGCACATGCTCATTTACCCGAAAGGGCAGTCCCATAAACTCCTGAACCCCCAAAATCTGCTGGAGGGGGATCCGCCTTGCCCGCAGCCCGATAAGCTCCCGGTAACGGCGGACCTTCTCTCCGTTCTCCCCGTCCGGCTCCCGGCCCTCTGCCTCTTTAGGCACGCCAAGGGGCCTCTGCCGTCTGGCAAGAAGCTCTGCCAGACTCATCTCCCACACCTCCATCAGAAGGTATCTGGCGTCCAGGGCTGCGTCGGGAACTCCCGCCTCCCTAAGGCGGCTCTCCCCCTCCTTTAAAAGCGCGTCAAGTGTCATGTGGGCTGTCCGTCCTTCCAGCCGGGAAAATTCTCGTCCAGGTATGCCCGCCAGTCAAAGACCGTCTCCACTGCGGCGATGGCCACCTCGATCATGGAATCGTCCGGCTCCGTGGTGGTCAGGCCCTGCATCCACATGCCCGGGCGGCTTAAAAGGTTCACCAGAAATGAGTCGTGGCGGCCCGCGAACCGCAGAAACTCATAGGACACGCCGGCAATCACCGGGATGAGAAGGATCCGGCTCACAGCCCGCAGCCATAAGGTCTCCGGACGCAGCACCATAAAAAACAGGATGCTGACGATCATCACAAACATGATAAAGCTGGTGCCGCACCGCTTATGCTCCTTGGAGCTGGCCCGCACATTGTCCACGTTCAGGGCCAGGCCGTGCTCAATGCAGTTGATGCACTTGTGCTCAGAGCCATGGTACATAAAGGTCCTGCGGATCTCATCCATCCGGGATACCAGCTTGATATAAGCCACAAAAATCCCGATGCGGATAACGCCCTCCAGAACAGCCATCACAGTCTCTGACCTTATAAGGCTCCTGCAGAAATTGGCAATCAGCATGGGCAGCACCATAAAAATACCGATAGCCAGAACAAAGGACAGCACCATGACAATGCTCATGAGGATGCCCTCCAGCTTCTCTCCAAACACTCTGTCCAGCCACTTTTCTACGGGGCCTGCTTCCTCCTCCTCGTCGTCCTCAAAGAAGCTGCAGGACCAGGTCAGGGCCCGCATGCCCACAATCATGGAGTCCGCGAAGCTGAACACCCCCCGTATGAAGGGAAGGGCCAAAAGCTTGTGCTTCTTTGTCAGACTCACATAGGTGTCCTTCTTCACCTCAATCTCTCCGTCCGGCTTGCGGACCGCAATGGCATAGTTGGTGCCGTTCTGCATCATGATGCCCTCGATAACCGCCTGCCCGCCGATTCCTGAATATTTCATCCTGTCCTTCCTCTTACTAACCAGAAAGGGCTGAGCCTGCTTCCAAGCTCAACCCCCTTGTGTCTTGATTCCCTATTGCTGAATGCCGTACTTGCGATTGAACTTGTCAATGCGTCCTCTTGCAACAGCGGCCTTCTGCTGGCCAGTGTAGAAGGAGTGGCACTTGGAGCAAACCTCCACGTGGATTTCCTTCTTGGTGGAGCCCGTCACGAACTCGTTTCCGCAGTGGCAGACTACCTTCGCCTGGTAGTAATTGGGATGGATTCCTTCCTTCATGATCTTTCACCTCTCCTGATATACTTGCGGTTTCCAACCGCGGCCTATATGCCAAAACATTTCTTCCGTCCATAGACAGCTACATCAGTATAGCACATATCAGGCCGGCGCGCAAGGGCTTTTTTAGGTAATCGGAGCGGGATTAAAAATACATAAATCATTATAGAGCTTATATTTTTCCGCAAAGCTCTGCTTCCTGCCGCTGGCCACGTCTATAATCTCGTTAAACAGCAGAGTGCCGATGTCCTGGATGGAAGCGTCCCCAGTGGCGATGGGTCCTGCGTTTATATCAATGAGGTCTGGCCACTGCTCCTTCATATCATTGCGGGAGCATACCTTGATGACCGGCGCGGCGGCCAGGCCGTAGGGCGTGCCCCGTCCCGTCATAAATACCTGCAGGCCGATGCCGCTGGCCAGCTGACAGGGGCCGCAGACAATGTCGCTGGCCGGGGTGGCCGCATAGATCAGGCCGTGCTTTGACGGCTTCTCCGCCGGGGAGAGCACCTCCACGATGGGGGATGATCCGGACTTGGCAATGGATCCCATGGCCTTCTCCACGATATTGGACAGGCCGCCCTTCTTGTTACCGGGGGTGGGGTTGGCGCTCCGGTCCACCTGGCCCATCTCCAGATAGTGGTCGTACCACTTCATCTCTGCGGCCAGCTTTCTTCCAACCTCCTCATTCACGCAGCGCTCGCCCAGAAGGTAGACACCGTCCCGCACCTCCGTCACCTCGGAGAACATCACAGTGGCTCCGCCCTTCACCAGCATGTCCGCCGCGTATCCCGCAGAGGGGTTGGCCGTCACGCCAGAGAAGGCATCGCTGCCGCCGCACTGCATGCCCACAAGGAGGCTGCTTAAGGGCAGAGTCTGGCGCTTTCTCTCGTTGAGCCTTGCAAGCTTTTTGTCCGCCATCTCCATGAGGGCGTCGATCATGGCGTCAAAGCCCTTCTTTTCCTGTAGGATAATCACGTTCTCCGGGGAAATATCCGCCTCGTCCAGGAGCATCTCCACGGTGAACTTCTCGCAGCCAAGGCCCACCACCATGAGCTCCCCGCCGAAATTCGGGTGCTTTGCCAGGTTGCGCAGAGCGCGGATCGGCACCTTGGCCTCCGGCGCATTGATGGCGACCCCGCAGCCGTAGGCGTGGTTGATGGGGACAATGCCGTCCACATTGGGGTACTTGGGCAGAAGCTCCCTCTTCATGCGCTCCACGGCCACGTTGAGCACGCCGGTGACGCACTGCACCGTGGTGCTGATCCCCAGGATATTCCGGGTGCCAGCGAACATGCTGCCCTCCACCGGATATCCCTCCCAGACTGTCACCGGCGGCTCGGGAAGCTCCGTCACCAGATTGGTGGCAAATCTCATCTCATCCACCGACGGCGGGGTGGGCAGCTCCAGCATAGTCTCGTTGATCCAGTCCCCCTTCCTGATGGGATTGATGGCGTATCCCAGCACTACCCCATAGCGGACAATGGCTCCGCCCGCCGGAATGTCCTCCAGGGCGATCTTGTGGGCCTGGGGGATATCCTGGCTGGCAGTAACCCCCTCCATCACCTGGGTGCCGGCCTTTATCTCGTTCACTGCGATGGCCACATTGTCCCTGTCATTGATCTTGATGTACAATGGACAGCTCATAGCTTTACCTCCTGTGATAAATTCTTTCTTTCATTATATCAGTCTTTGCTCCCGCAGTAAAATTCAAGTCATTAAGAATTTTCTTAATAAAATTAAGAAAGGACGCTGCGCCGGCGGAGCACATCCGCCGGGCACAGCGCCTTTCCTTTATGTATTTGTCCTAATGCAGCAGCTTCCCCTGGGTCAGCACAGTCCTATTGACGCCAGGGCCACCGCAAGGAAGGAGTTGAGGAAGGGATAAATAGCGCCCAGCCAGAACTCGTGATAGTAAGCCTGCTTGTGGGTCATGCGTGTATAGTTCAGACGGTTGATGGCGGATCCGTTGTGGGGCAGGGAGTCCAAGCCGTAGCAGGAAATACATACAATCCGGTGAATGATCTCCGGAGCCACGCCCAGAGCCAGGAAGCGGTCCGCGAACACGGTCAGGGCGATCGCCTCACCGCCGGAGGCAGAGCCCGTGATGCCTGCAACGATGTTGGTTGCCAGCGCCAGCTGAAGGAGGGGCGGTCCCGGAATCTTATCCAGGTTGTCAATCAGGTACTGGAAGCCGGGGGCCAGCTCGACAGCCGCGCCGAAGCCTACAACCGCAGCCACATTCATGATGGACTTCATGGTAGAGGTACAGCCGGATCCAAAGGTCTTGCCCATGTTCTCAAACTTGTTGAAGTAGAGCACAAAGCAGGTAAGGCAGCCCAGAGCCAGAGACACGAAGGGCTCAATATTGAACAGGTTCATGGCTACCAGCAGTACAACGGAGGGAGCCAGAGCCTTGATAAACTGCACGTTGGAGCAGGTGGCCTCCAGGATGGCGTTGTTTAAGTCGCCGGCCTCCTTCTCCATGAGAGCGCCGGTCTTCATGTAGCCCTCACCGCGCTTCTCGTTTCTGCGCAGCTGCCACCAGATGTACCATGCGCCGAATGCGATGCAGGAGATCGATGTGAGGGTTGCGATCACGGGAGCCGCCTTGGGGCTGGTTCCCAGGTAGTCAATGGGGATCAGGTTCTGCACAGAGGGAGATCCGGGAAGAATAGCCGTCCACATGGAGCCTCCATATACAGCCACAGCGATTACAAAGTGCCACGGAATATCAAACTTCTTAAAGATTGCCCGGCAGATGGGAGCGATGGTGAAGATAACCACGAATCCGCTGACGCCGCCGAAGGAAAGGATGGCGGTAATCAGGGACAGGCCCATAAGCACCCAGAACTTTGCGTTCTTTCCGCCTGCCTTCTCTGAAAGGCTTCCCACCTTCACCGCGATATCCTGAGCCGCTCCGCAGTCGCCCAGCATGGCGCCCAGAATACAGGCCGGAAGGAAGAGAAGGAAGTTTGATGTGGCAAAGCCGCCGAAATCTGCGGCGTAGGCGCCCTTCATGTTTTCAATGATGGGCAGGCCGGAGAACAGAAATACAATGGCCGCGCAGACCGGTCCCAAGATCATAATTGGCATTCCCTTAAAGGATCCCAGCACCAGAAGAACCAGGGCTAAGAGAATACCGACAAGGCTAAGCATACCCATATCCATAAATTTTTACCTCCATATAAACATTTTTTACAGTTTTACCGTACCAGGCAGGGCTTTTTGGAGTCATACCTCCACCCCGGAATCAGATACTGCATGGCCATGGCGTCATCCCGGTCATGGTTGTCCATCTGATTGTAAAGCCGATTGGCCTCCATCACGCGCTCCATGTCGATGGTCACTCCAAGGCCCGGCTTATCCGGAACCTCCAGGTATCCATCCCTGATCTGCGGCGCGTCCTTCAAAAGGTTCTGTCCGTCCTGCCAGATCCAGTGGGTGTCCAGGGCCGTCGGATGGCCCGGCGCCGCTGCCGCCACGTGCGCGAAGGTGGTCAGGGTGATATCGAAATGGTTGTTGGAATGGCTTCCCCATGTGAGTCCCCAGTCATTCAGCAGGGATGCCATCCGCAGGCTGCCCTCCAATCCCCAGAAATGGGGGTCAGCCAGCACGATATCCACCGACTTTAACGCCGCCGCATGATAGAACTGCCGCCAGTTTGTGGCGATCATGTTCGTGGCCACCGGCATGTTGGTGGCGTTCTTGAACTCCGCCATGATCTCCCGGCTGGAAAATCCCGCCTCGGGCCCGCAGGGATCCTCGATATAGGTCAGAATTCCGTGCATCCCCCTGCACAGGCTTATGGCCTCGTCCAGGCTCCAGGCTCCGTTGGGATCCAGGTTGATCCGTCCCTCCGGGAACTGCTTTTTAAGCGCCCGGATGGTATCCATCTCGTAGGCCCCTTCGAATACACCGCCCTTGAGCTTGAAGTTCCTGTAGCCGTACTTTTCCTTCAGGCAGCAGGCCTGCTCCACAATCTGCTCATGGGTCAGCATCTCCCGGCGGCGCATGCGGAACCAGGGATCACTGCTGGCGCTCTCATCCAGGTACGGCAGATCTGTCTTCCCCTTGTCCGAGACATAGAAGAGGTACCCCAGAACCTCCACCCTGTCCCTCTGCTTTCCCTCCGCTAAGAGCTCGCAGACCGGCACGCCCAGATGCTGTCCCAGAAGATCTAGGAGCGCGCATTCGATGGCCCACTCAGCCTTGACCACAAACTTCAGCTTGCTGATGTCCAGAGTCTGGATCCCCTCGCCGTCATCCTCAGCGGCCTTTTTTCCGCCCCGGTGGATGGAACCAAGGACAGCCCGGTATTTTCCAACCTCCTGTCCCACCACCAGAGGAATACAGCTCTCCAGGCACTGGCAGGTGTACTCCCCGCCGTGGATCTCCCCGATGCCGGTATGGCCTGCGCTGTCCTTCAAAATCACAAGATTCCTTGTGAAGAACGGGGCGTGGGCGCCGCTTAGGGTCATCTCCATGCTGTCGTAACCCGCTACGGGAATCACCTGCATTTCGGTTACCACTGGTGTTTTGCTCTGCATACTTTTTTCTCCCTCCTTTTCTTATGTAATGCTTATACAAATCAACCTCTTTATTTAAGAGATTAATTGTTATTTTTAAGACAGGCTTATTATAATATAGCTTTCGCCCCCCCGTAAACGTCTTAAAATCGAGAGTTACACTAACTTTTTCTAATAGTAAAAGGGGCATAAAAAATACGCGGAGCCATCCGTCCGGACAAGTCCGGCGCATGATTCCGCGCAGTGCATCTCCTGCTGCCGCAGCTACAGGATCTTATATTTTTTCATTTTTCTCCACAGAGTGGCCTTGCTGATTCCCAGCCGCCTTGCCGTGTTCTCCCGGCTTCCGCCCTCCTCTGCCAGGGCGGCCCGAATCTCCCGCTCCTCCCGGCTCTCCGCCACTTCCTGCTGCTCCTCCTGCTCCTCCCTGCAGAGTCCCGCGGGATAGAGCTCCGCCAGAAGGCGGCCCGCCTGGATCTCATCGATGCTGTGCCGGTCCGCCGTCAGCACCATCCGGTTGAGGAAGGTACGCAGCTGAATGAGGTTGCCCGGCCACGCATACTCCCTCAGCAGCCTCTCGGCTCCCGCTGTAATCTTGTGGTATCTGCCGTACTGCTCAAAGGCTTCCCGCACTCCCTGGTGTATCAGCTCCTCCAGATCCTCCGGCCGCCTGCGAAGCGGAGGGATCTCCAAAACCAGTCCTGCTAACAGGTAAAAAAGCTCCGCCTTAAAGCTCCCCTGCTCCGTCAGCTCCCCCAGCTCCCGCAGGCTCCTCCGGCTGGAGGCCGCAACACGGATGCGAACCGGCTTGGGATTTCTGTAATCCCTGCCGCCCCTCCGATATCGAATTAGGCGGCATATGTCCTCCTGGCAGAGCGGCGAGAGCGCCTCCACATCCTCCAGATACAGGGTTCCCCCATCTGCCAGAAAAAAGGCACCCTTATCACCCGTCAGCATATCCTCCTGCTGCGCAGGCGTAAGCCCTTGACAGCATACAGGAAAGAAGGCACTGCCTGCCGCGAAGCTCAGATTATGGATCCCCTCCGCGAGGAGGCGCCGCTCAGTCCCCTCCTCTCCCAGAATGAGAACTGGCTCCTTTGCCTGGGCGTACAGGCGGGCCAGACGGATGCACTCCTGCATGGGCCGGGATTTCTGAACAACCGCTGTGAGCGTCCCCGAAGCCACAAGGCCAGGGTACTTCTGCCTTCCCCCGCCCGGCAGCCGCTCCTCCTTCTGCCTGCGCACCTTGTGGCAGGTGAGGATGGCTCCCTCTATCTCGTCCCCCACCCGCACAGGCGCCAGTATCGCAAATACAGGCGTACCGCTGGCATCCATAAAGGAGGCGAAGCTTTCCTCCTTTCCCTGGAGAATCTGCTGAAATTTCTCCCGGTCAATATCAGAAAAGACCTCCGGGAGCCGCTTTCCCACCGTCTCCTGCCCGTCCCTGCCCAGTATATCCATCATAACCGGGTTTGCCGCTGTAATTCGTCCCTCCCGGTCAATATTCACTACGCCGTTGAAGGAGTAATCCAGAAGCGCCTCCAGCTGCGCGCTGCTTCTCTTCTGTGCACCCATAGCGAAGTCCATGCTCTCTGCCATGGCAAATGCCACCCGCATGGAATCCTCTGTGCTGGACAAGAAGAGGGAGGGAAGGCCGGCCTCCTTGGCTGTCTCCACCGCCACGTCCCCGCCGATCAAAAGCTCCGCTCCCTCCTCTATGGCCCGCAGGGCTGTCTCCCGAAGGGCCGACGGATGGGGCGCAAAATATGTCCGCAGCTTGATATTGTAAATGGAATCAAAATACTGCATGTCACAAAACATATTTTTAAAGCCCACCGCAGCGATAAAGGGGCGCTCCTTTTTCAGAATCTGGTCCGCCCGCTTCACAAGAAGGGCCATCTCCTGGGCCGTAGCCACAATCTCCACCACAGGCACATCCGTATACTGCTTGATCATCGAGGCCTGCAGTCCCCTGGCTATGATGATGGAAGCCCCCTTGCCGATGGCATCCCGTGCCTCCATCACCGCATTCTCCGTCTGTATGACCCGCATGTCGCCAATGGAATACTTTTTTTCCTGGAGAATATTATGGGCCAGATAGAGCATCTCCTCTCTGGGAACTAACAGAGCGATCTTACCCATTGTCTCACCTCAAACCAAAATTTAGAAGAAGCGGATTCTCTTGGCCATCTCCACAAATTCCCGGTTATTCCTGGTTCTGGCAAACAGATCCAGAATCTTTTCCACAGCCTCATCCGGCTTTAGGGAGTTGGTCGCCTTGCGGACAATATCCACCGCCTCTGCCTCCTCCCGCGTCAGGAGCAGATCATCCCGGCGGGTGCCGGATTTGAGGATATCAATTGCCGGGAAAATTCTCTTTTCTGACAGCTTTCGGTCAAGGACAAGCTCCATGTTGCCCGTTCCCTTGAACTCCTCGTAAATCACATCGTCCATCCTGCTTCCCGTATCTACCAGAGCGGTGGCGAGGATTGTCAGGCTTCCTCCCTCCCGCATGTTCCTGGCCGCGCCAAAGAAACGCTTCGGCATATAAAGCGCCGTAGGATCAAGACCGCCGGAGAGCGTACGCCCGCTGGGCGGAACCGTCAGATTGTAGGCCCGTGCCAGACGGGTGATGCTGTCCAGGAGAATGATCACATCCCTTCCATGCTCCACCAGACGCTTGGCGCGCTCCGTCACCATCTCCGACACCCTCTTGTGGCGGTCCGGCAGCTCGTCAAAGGTGGAATAAATCACCTCCACATTCGGCCCCACAATGGCCTCCCGGATATCCGTCACCTCCTCCGGCCGCTCATCGATCAAAAGGATAATCAGATGCATGTCCGGATGGTTGGTCGTGATCGCCTTTGCCACCTGCTTGAGCAGGGTGGTCTTTCCCGCCTTGGGCGGAGACACAATCATGCCTCTCTGTCCTTTTCCGATCGGGGCCAGAAGATCCAGAACCCGCATAGCCACCGTTGTCTTTGCGCCCGGCATCTCCATATGCAGGCGCTTATTGGGGAAGATAGGGGTGAGATCCTCAAAATTCGGCCTGGTCTCCGTAACGCTCAGCGGATAGCCGTTTACCGTGCGGATGTAGAGCAGGGCGGCAAACTTTTCCGTGGCCGATTTGATCCGCCGATTTCCCACAATGATATCGCCCGTCTTCAGGTTAAAGCGGCGGATCTGGGAGGGCGCAACATACACATCGTTCTCCCCCGGAAGGAAATTCTCACACCGGATAAATCCAAAGCCATCCGGCATAACCTCCAGGATTCCATTTGCCTCAATGCCGCTGTCAAGCTCTGCCAAATCCTGGCTGGTAAGCCCTATGCCGTCATTTTTGGGCTCCGTCTTGACGGGCCGCGGCTCCCCTGTCTCCGCTGCCGCAGGGGCACTGGGCGCAGGGCTGGGTGCATTCGTCCCATGGGGCTTGCCGTTCATGTTTCTCTGCTGGCCGTATTTATCATGGGATCTTCCCGTATTTCTGCGCGCGTCCCCGCCCCGCCCTTCATTTCTCGAATCCTGTCTTGACGGCCTGGCCTCCGCGCTCCGATTCTCCTCCTGTCTGGTCTCTGCGCCTCTTGCCTCGGAAGCCCTTGACTCCCCAGCCACCGGTTCCGCGTTCTTTACCTCCGCGGGCCTTACCTGGGGATTGGCCTCTGCCTGCTGGCAGAGCAGTTCAATAATCTCTGCCTTTCTCATGGAGCTGATTCCCTTGATCCCCTGAGACTTCGCCAGCTCTTTCAGCTCAGACAGGGGAAGTGTCTGTAATTTTTCTCGCATATTCTCTCTCCTTCAATATCAAATGGCATATGCTGTCCCTGCTCTTCAGGGAGCCATTGTCTTCGTAATTTTATCTTCCTCTTCGTTAATAATTCGGGATTGATTCCAGATCCGGAAAAATCATTGGAACGAAATAGACTGTTGTCTTAAACAGTTATATTCATTATATACTTGCATCCTGTGAGTTGTAAAGAAAAATTTGACAGACAGCGAAAAAACTGCGAAAAAACCGTCTGTTTTCGCAACAGACGGTCCCATTCCTTATTCCTTCAGCCACCGCATATGTTCTCTTATCTGCTTTTCATATCCGTTTTCCGAGGGCTCATAAAAAGAAATGCCCTGCATCTCATACGGGAGATACTGCTGCTCCACATAATGCTTGGGATAGTCGTGGGCATATTTGTAGCCGTCCCCTCTTCCCAGCTTTTCTGCCCCGCTGTAATGGCGGTCCTGCAGGTGGACGGGAATCGGGAGGCTGCCGCTCTTCTCCACCGCTGCCATGGCGCGGCTGATGGCCTGGCAGGCGGCATTGCTCTTGGGCGCACATGCCACATATGCCGCAGCCTGCGAGAGAATAATCTGGCCCTCCGGCATGCCGATGCGCTCCACCGCCTGTGCCGCGCTCACCGCCACAGTCAGCGCCTGGGGATCCGCATTTCCCACATCCTCCGCTGCGCAGATCATGATCCGCCGCGCGATAAATTTTACATCCTCACCCGCATAGAGCATCCGCGCCAGATAATACACCGCCGCATCGGGGTCCGATCCCCGCATGCTCTTGATAAAGGCAGAAATGGTGTCATAGTGGCTGTCACCGTCCTTGTCATAGCGCACAGCCCGCTTCTGAATGCACTCCTGCGCCGCAGCCAGGTCGATATGGATCTTCCCATCCTCCCTCCGCTCCGTTGTGAGAATTCCCAGCTCCACCCCGTTTAGGGCCGCCCGCGCGTCGCCTCCTGCTGCCTCCGCCAAAAAATCCGCCGCCTCCTCGTCGATAACAGCCTCGTAAGCTCCCATCCCCCGCTCTCTGTCATAGACCGCCCGATGGATCAGCTCCTTGATGTCCTCCTTCTCCAGAGGCTTCAGCTCGAAAATCCGTGAGCGGGAAAGCAGGGCCTTGTTCACCTCAAAGTAGGGATTCTCCGTGGTAGCGCCGATGAGAATCAGCGTGCCGTCCTCCACAAAGGGCAGAAGGTAATCCTGCTGGCCCTTATTAAAGCGGTGAATCTCATCGATAAACAGAATGGTCCTCTGGCCGTACATGCCCATGGCATCCTTCGCCGCCTTCACGACCTCCTCCATGTCCTTCTTCCCCGCCACAGTGGCATTCATCTGGCGGAACTGTGCCCGAGTGGTATTGGCGATCACCTTGGCAAGTGTCGTCTTTCCCGTGCCTGGAGGCCCATAGAAAATAAGAGAGCCCAGCTTATCCGCCTTGATGGCGCGGTAGAGAAGCTTGTCCCTTCCGATAATATGCCGCTGGCCCACCACCTCGTCCAGCGTGCGCGGCCTAAGCCGGGAGGCCAGAGGCGCCTCCCTTTCCATCTGATTTTTCCGCATATAATCAAACAAATCCATCTTTTGTCCCCTTCAATCACCAGAAAAGGTGTCCGTCATCCCACCGGGGTGATAATCACGCCCGGCCCCTCCAGGGAGACGCCCTGGCTCTGGCCTTGACTTTGGTCTTGGCCTTCGCTCTCACCCGTCTCCGCGGATATCTGCGTCAGAACACCGGAGGCGTCCGCCTGATAGCTGGTCCCATTGATATCCAGCACCGTATCCGCCGCCATCCGGCCCGTGGCCGGATCCAGGTAGTAGTGGAGCCCGTTGACCTCCGTGATTCCCACAGCCATGCGGCCGGAGCCGTCGAAGTAATACCAGGCGCCGTCCATCTCCCGCCAGCCTGTGGCCATGGAGCCGTCTCCCCGCAGATAGTAGTGGGATCCGCCCTCCTCCAGCCAGCCTGTGCGCATCACGCCGTCTGAGCCCGTGTAGTACCAAACACCGCCGTCATTGATCCAGCCGGTCTGCATGGCGCCGGAGCTGTCCATGTAGTACCAGCTGCCGTCCGGCTTTGTCCAGCCCACCGCCATGGCGCCGGAATCATTCAGATAATACCGCCGGCCATTCTCCTCCAGCCAGCCTGTGCGCATCACGCCGTCGGAGCCTGTGTAGTACCAGACGCCTCCATCGCTGACCCAGCCGATGTCCATGGCGCCGGAGCCGCCAAAATAGTACC
>CALWMT010000014.1 GCA_944382045.1 uncultured Enterocloster sp.
GCTGGGAAAGCGGTGCGGCATTTTATATTTGGCGGGCCTTGCGGTCTATCTTCTCATTACCTGGCGGGTGTACAGTGTCCGATATGAGTATGCCTCGAGAGCACAGAATATGTATGCTTCACGGCTCAAGCATCTGCTGAACCGCTATGGCCGGGAGAAGGCGGAGAGAACGAAGGAGAACAGAGGAGGAAAGGGCAAATGACAAGTCTTCTGCTGTTTAAAGAATATTTAAAGGGCTTTTACAATAAATATAGCTTTGGAATTCAGCCGGTTATACGGTTCCTGTTTGCATTGGCTGTCTTTTCTGCCCTCAATATAAATCTGGGCTATATGACACGGCTGACGAATCCGCTGGTTGTGCTGATTCTCTGCCTGGTCAGCGCGGTGCTTCCCTATGGAGCGATCGTATTTCTTGGGGGATGCGTGATGGTGGCCCATGTGTACGCAGTGTCTGTGGAGATGGCCATTATTTCCCTGATACTTATTCTGGTGGTGGCCGTGCTTTACTTTGGGTTTAAGCCTGGGGACAGCTATCTTATGGCTCTCACGCCGCTGGCGTTTTTGATACGGATGCCGTATGCGATCCCGCTTCTGGTGGGCCTGGGCAGCGGAGTGGCCTCCGTAATACCGGTAAGCTGCGGTATTTTCCTGTATTACCTGCTTATATACGTGAAGCAGAACGCCTCCACCCTTACCAGCGAGACTACAGCGGACCTTGTTCAGCGGTATGTGCAGATTATCCAGTCGATCCTGTTTAACCAGACGATGATCGTGATGATAGCCGCCTGTGCGGTGGGAATTATCGTGGTCTATCTGATCCGCAGGCTGTCCATGGACTATGCCTGGATTGTGGCGATCGTAGCAGGGTCCGTGGCAGAGCTTCTTGTTATGTTTGTGGGAGATTTTGTGTTTGACGTGTCGGTGGCTCCCGGGGAGCTGATTATCGGACTGCTTTTGGCAGCGATTATCGGCATGGTATATAATTTCTTTATCTTTTCCGTGGATTATACGCGGACAGAGCATGTGCAGTTCGAGGATGACGATTACTACTATTATGTGAAGGCAGTGCCTAAGATGACCGTGAGCACGACGCAGGTAAGGGTTCAGAAAATCAGTGCCCGCAAGAGGAGCGCAAAGGAGCGGAATGCAGAGCAATGAGACAAGTATTAGTGAACGGCAGGGAGGTGGCTGATCGGTGGATGTGATTTTGGAGACCTTGAAGAGTGCGTCGTCGTGGCTGTCACTTCTTCCGAGAATTACCATAAGGAACCTGGCAGAGATCGTGATTATATCGGTTCTGGTCTATGAGATACTGGTGTGGATTAAAAATACGCGGGCCTGGATTCTGCTCAAGGGGCTTTTAGTAGTCCTGGCCTTTGCAGTGGCAGCCTCCGTGCTGCGGCTCACAACAATTTCATGGATTATCCGGAATTTTACTACAATAGCGGTGACAGCCCTTCTGATTGTGTTTCAGCCGGAGCTGAGAAAGGCGCTGGAGCAGCTGGGAAGCCAGAACTTTTTTTCCAATCTGTTGTCCTTTGACGATGGAAGGGAAAAGCAGGTGTTCAGCGACAAGACCATCAATGAGCTTGTGCGTGCCACCTTTGAGATGGCAAAGGTAAAGACGGGTGCCCTCATGGTGATCGAGAGGGAAACCTCATTAAAAGAAATCGAGCGGACGGGAATCGAGATCAATGGTCTGGTGACGAGTCAGCTCTTGATCAATATTTTTGAGCATAATACACCCCTGCACGATGGGGCGGTGGTGATCCGAGGAAACCGGGTGGCGGCTGCGACCTGCTATCTTCCTCTCTCGGACAATATGACCATCAGCAAGGACCTTGGAACCAGGCACAGGGCCGCCGTAGGCGTCAGTGAGTCTACCGACAGCCTGACGATCGTTGTCTCAGAGGAAACTGGCCGGGTCTCGGTGGCGGAGGACGGCACTCTGACAAGGGCGGCGGACGCCGATGCTCTGCGGCAGATGCTGTCCGTCCTGAAGAAGAAGGAGGAGGCTCCCGGCAGCCGGTTTAAGTTATGGAAGGGAAGGCGGAAGAATGGGAAAAAGACTGACGAATAATCTTGGACTCAAAGTAATATCCGTTTTTTTGGCCTTTTTTGTGTGGCTGGCAGTGGTGAACATTGCCAATCCGGAAACGGATGGGAGCCGTGAGATTCCCCTGGAGATCGTCAATGGGAATGTGCTCACAGCAAGCGGAAAGACCTATGAGATTATCGGTGATGTGGACACCGTTGTGGTCAGCTACAAGATCCGCGTGCAGGATTCAGGGAGCGTGTCCAGCTCGGACTTTAAGGCCTATGTGGATCTGGCTGAGATGTACGAGCCGACAGGGGCGGTTCCCGTGAAGATCGATGTAAATAACAGCAGAGTCAGCTCTGTGACTGCCAGGCCGTCTGTTGTCCGGGTGGATACGGAGGATCTGCAGCGCAAGCAGTTTGAGCTCACCGCATATCTGGAGGGCCATGCGGCCAGCGGATATCGGGAGGGCAATGTGACAATCTCTCCGACACAGATTTATGTGAGCGGACCAGTCTCCCTGGTTGGCCGGATCAGTACAGTCGGAATCTCCATCAACGTGGAGGGAGCAGATTCGGATATGTCCGGGACGCTGCCGATCCGCTGCTATGATTCCAATGGAAATGAGATTGAGCTGGATGACAGAATTACCCTGAGCCGTACGGAGGCGGAGTATTCCCTTCCTATTCTCCGGACGAAGAATTTGACGCTGAATTTTGAGACGCCCTCGGGAACAGTGGCAGATGGCTATCGATATACAGGAATCGAGAGCAGTGTAAATTCCGTAGAGGTGGTAGGTCTGAAATCTGACCTGGCGGAGGTGAGCTCGATCACCATTCCGCAGTCTGTGCTGAATTTGTCAGGAGCCACCGGTGACCGTGAGGTGACCATTGACCTGAACGATTATCTGCCGGAGGGGGCCCAGCTTATGGGCACAGACAGCGAGCTTACGGTTGTTCTTAAGGTGGAGGCGCTGGAGGAGAGGACCTTTGAGCTTCCCACCAGCAGGATCAGCCAGGTTGGCGCGTCAAGCCTTTACAGCTATCAGTACGATCAGGATTCCATCCAGGTGGTTGTGCGGGGCCTTACGGAGGATCTGGACCAGCTGAATGAAGAGAGTCTGACGGCGGAGGTGGATGTGAGCGATATGGAGCCCTGACCGCATCAGGCGGCGGTTACATTTGACCTGGGTGCCGCCTATGAGGTGGTGAGCTATGACAGCCTTCAGATCGTGGTTCATGACCGTCCGCAGGGAGCTTCGGGCGGCCAGCGGGATGACAGGGAGGATGCAGAGGAGTCAGCTCAGAGCGGGCATGGCTCACAGTCTCCTGCGGCGGAGGAAACAGAACAGACAGAGACAGCAGGGGAGACAGATGCCTCCCAGAATGAAGAAGAGGAGTGAATAAATTATGGTAAATGCGGTGACAGTAATTAAAAATCCATCAGGACTTCATTTGAGACCTGCGGGTGTTCTCTGCAAGGAGGCACTGCGGTTTAAGTCAAAGATTTCCTTCAAGATACGGAACACAACGGCGAATGCAAAAAGTGTGCTCAGTGTTCTGGGAGCCTGTGTAAAAAGCGGGGACGAGATCGAGCTTATCTGCGACGGACCGGACGAGAAGGAGGCCCTGGAGGCCATACTCCGTCTGGTAGAGGAAGGACTGGGGGAATGAATTTATAAGGGGGTATAATATGTATAAGGGAACAGGTGCTTCGGCAGGTATCGGCATTGGAACAGCCGTGGTCGTGGAGGAGTCGGAGCTGGTGATCGAGAGGAGGGAGATCTCGGACATCGAGGCAGAGATTCAGCGCTTTAGGAGCGCAGTGGACAGGACGATTGCGGACACGGAGCGCATGGCACAGGATCTGGCTTCGCGGGCAGGGGAGAAGGAAGCGGAGATAATGCAGGGGCATATGCTGCTGCTTGCTGATCCCATGCTTACAGGAGAAATTGAGAATGCTGTGCGCAATGAGATGGTAAACAGCGAGACCGCGATCGAAAATGTGTGCAATATGTATGCGGAGATGTTTGCCTCCATGGGAGACGAGCTGATGCAGCAGCGGGCGGCAGATATGCGGGATATCAAAACCCGGATGCAGCGGTCGCTGATGGGAATTCAGTCCGCTGATATTGCTTCGCTGCCTGCGGGAAGCATTCTCGTTGCGAGGGATCTGACGCCCTCCATGACAGCGGGAATTAATCCGGCCAATGTGGCGGGCATTGTCACGGAGCTGGGAGGAAGAACCTCCCACAGTGCTATTTTAGCGAGGGCGCTGGAGATTCCAGCCGTGGTGGCTGTGACAGGCCTTCTCGCAGGGGTGCGGGACGGCGATGCGATTGTGCTGGATGGATCCTCCGGCGATGTGTATGTAAATCCGGACGAGGAGACAAGGAAGGCCTTTGCCGGCAGGCGGACGCAGCTTGCGGACGAGAAGAAGGAGCTGGAGAGATATATTGGCATGCCGTCTGTGACAAGGGATGGCATTCGGGTAGAGATCGCGGCCAACATCGGAAGGCCGGAGGATGTGGACAAGGTGCTTCAGTACGACGGAGAAGGGATAGGTCTGTTCCGCACGGAGTTTCTATTTATGGACCGGGAAGAGATGCCCACGGAGGACGAGCAGCTTGCAGCCTATCGGAGGGTGGCGGAGGCCATGGATGGCAGGCCGGTGATCATCCGCACCTTGGATATTGGCGGCGACAAGGAGATCCCTTATATGGGGCTTGAGAAGGACGAGAATCCCTTCCTGGGGTACCGGGCCATCCGGTTCTGCCTTGACCGGAAGGAGGATGTCTATAAGCCTCAGCTGCGGGCGATTCTGCGGGCCAGCGCCTATGGAAATATCCGGATCATGATTCCCCTTGTTACCTGCATTGAGGAATATCGGCAGGCAAGAGCGCTGGTGGAGGAGATCAAGGGGGAGCTGGACAGCAGGGGGATTCCCTACAAGCGGGATATTCAGGTGGGCATCATGGTGGAGACGGCTGCCGCGTCCCTGATTGCGGATATTTTTGCCAGGGAGGTGGATTTCTTCAGCATCGGCACCAATGATTTGACCCAGTACACGATGGCGGTGGACCGGGGAAATAAAAAGGTGTCCTATCTGTATTCTGCCTTTAATCCGGCAGTGCTTCGAAGCATCCGGCATATCATTTCCTGTGCCAGGGAGGCAGGAATTATGGTGGGCATGTGCGGGGAGGCGGCAAGCGATCCCTTGATGGTTCCCCTTCTTTTGGCCTTCGGGCTGAACGAGTTCAGCATGAGCGCCTCCGCGATTCTGCGGACTAGGAGGCTTGTGACAGGGTACAGTGTAAAGGAGCTTCAGGCAGTGGCAGACGAGGCTATGAGCTTCTCCACAGCAGCGGAGATTGAGCAGTATATGAGGAAGTTTGCAGGAATGTAGGCGGGCTGCTCCGGATGGCGGCTGCGAGTTTAGGATGATACAGGAGAGAAGGCGGATGGCAGTTTATCTCATCTGTTATGCAATAAGCTTTTTTATGGCCCGGCGGCACCTATATGTGCCGTCCGGGCTTATTCTCATTGCCGCGGCGGCCTGGCTTTACATGCGGGATTACCGGCGCACAGGGAATTTGATTCATCTTCGGGGGCTGTTCTGCCTTGCCTTTGTGGGAGGCCAGGGCATCTCCTGCTTTAAGCTGTCACGGCTCCAGACAGACTGGCAGACAGAGACCTGGATATGCTTTCTGCTGGCGGCAGCGTCCTTCTGGCTGGCCTTTGAGGGAGCGGACAGGCTGGCAGAGCGGCGGAATAGAGGCCCAGCGGGTCAGACGGAGAAGGCCGGGGAGGAGTGCGGGCCGGATGCGAAAATGCCGGATTATGCCCGCAGGCTTCTCACTGCGATGGCGGCGGTGACGGGGCTGGCCTGGGTAGCGTTTCTGTTTGAGGCGTTTTGGCTTGGCTTTGTGCCGCTCTTTTCCTACGGAGTTCCCCATGCCTATTCTTATTTTCATGTGTCAGGTGTGCACTATTTTACGGTATCCTCTGTTCTGGTGCCCAGCATGGCGGTGGTCTATGGAGCTATGGTCAGGCGGGGGAATTGCCCGCTGCAAAGAACGAGGGGATTTTGGGCGGCAGCGGCTCTCGCAGTCCTGAGCCTGGCTCTGCCAGTGCTCTGTGTCTCCCGGTTTCAGCTTATCATGGCAGCTGGGATGGCCCTGTTTACCTTTATTTCCATCAACAGGACGGTCCGCCTGCGGTATGTTCTCCTCCTTCTGGCGCTCATGATTCCGGCATATTTGGGGCTTACTGTTATGCGCAGCCACAGCGTGTCCTATCTGAACGGCATCTTTGAGATGAAAAACAGCGCCACCCCTATTTTCATCACCCAGCCCTATATGTATATTGCCAACAATTATGACAATTTCAACTGTCTTGTGGAGGGCTTGGAGACGTATGCCTGGGGGCGCCGGATGCTCTTTCCGCTGTGGGCCTTTACCGGCCTCAAGTTTGTGGCTCCTGTTCTGGTGAGCTTTCCTCTGTTTGTGACAAAGGAGGAGCTCACCACGGTGACCTTGTTCTACGATGCCTATTACGATTTCGGTCCGGCCGGCATGGTCCTTTTTGGCGCCGCCCTGGGCGCTGTCTGCTGCCTGCTGGTGCGCTGGAGGAGCAGGGGCGGCTCTCTGGCAGAGCATCTTATCTATGCTCAGACTGCCATGTATATGGCGCTGTCCTTTTTTACCACCTGGTTCTCCAACCCCACCACCTGGTTCTACCTGGGAATGACCGGGGCGGTGTGCTGGTACGTGGGGCATGCGGGCGGCAGAAAGAGACATCCGGGCAGACGCTAGCTGGCAGAGCCAGGCAGATGCTAGGCGAGCAGAAGCACCTGCCTCTTATCGAGCTTAACCAGCCCCTCATCCTTCATCCGCTTTAGTTCCCGTGTCATGGCACTGCGGTCAATGGAGAGATAATCCGCCAGATCCACCATGGAGAAGGGGAGGGGAAAGGAGGAGGACTTGGCCTGGGAGGAGAGCTGATAAAAATAGCACATGAGCTTTTCGCGTATGGTCCTCTGGGAGAGAACCTCCACCCTGCGGCTCAGGCTCAGGGCGCGCTCGGAGATCAGGTTCAGCAGATTCTGAATGAGCTGATGGTGGTGGGCACAGGCCTTGGTACAGGTGGCGCTGATGCAGCTGTATTTGAGAAAGAGGATCCAGCACTCATTTTCACAGACAACATTGACCCCGGCCTGCTCCCGGCAGTCATAGGAGAGGATTCTTCCAAAGAGGTCCTGCGGGCCAAGGCGCTCCAGGATGGTGCGTGCACCGTTGTATTCGTATCGGACCACGCAGGCTGTGCCCGCGCCGATGATTCCAAGATCTCCGAAGCCCGAATCATAGCTGCAGATGGTTTCTCCGGCGCTGAAGTGCTTTTCGCGGGCCTCCAGGCAGGACAGAAGCCGCTTGTAGTCCTCGAGGGATATGTTTTTAAAAAGATTTGTCTGATAGTAATCCGTCATGGGGCTGATCATCCTTTCTTATCGTTATTTCCTCATTTATCATAACGCTTTTGTGTTGCAAATGCAACAATAATATCGGATTTGTACAGTAACAACTAAAAAACTGTGAATGCTACAATATAAAAGCTGGACAAACACGGGCTTCTGGTGCTATAGTATTAGACAATAGCATTGGAAGAAAGAAAACCAGGAGGTATGCGAAGTATGGTATCATTGTATGACGGCGGCATTTATCTGGTAAACGGGACGGAGATCGTCCCTGAGAGGGAAGCTGGACGTGTGGAGGCTATGACCGGGAAGCCGGCGGATAAGCCGGAGGCGCGGAAGGGCACAATCGCCTACTCGATTTTGGAGGCCCACAATACATCCGGGAATATGGAGCATTTAAAAATACGTTTTGACGCCATGGCGTCCCACGATATCACATTTGTGGGAATCGTGCAGACGGCAAAGGCTTCGGGAATGGATCATTTTCCGCTGCCCTATGTGCTGACCAACTGCCACAATACGCTCTGCGCCGTGGGCGGAACCATCAATGAGGATGATCATATGTTTGGACTCTCTGCGGCGAAAAAGTATGGCGGCATTTATGTTCCTCCTCACATTGCGGTAATCCATCAGTACATGCGGGAGATGATGGCGGGCTGCGGGAAGATGATCCTGGGTTCGGACAGCCATACCCGCTACGGGGCCCTGGGCACCATGGCCGTGGGAGAGGGCGGCGGAGAGCTGGTAAAGCAGCTTCTGGAGGACACCTACGATGTGGCCTGCCCACAGGTAATCGCCATCTATCTGGACGGAGCGCCTAAGCCCGGAACCGGCCCTCAGGATATCGCCCTGGCGATTATCGGCGCAGTATTTAAAAATGGATATGTGAAAAACAAGGTGATGGAGTTCGTGGGGCCGGGTGTGGCCTCCATGACCACGGACTTCCGCAACGGGGTGGACGTGATGACCACAGAGACCACCTGCCTGTCCTCCATCTGGCGCACAGACGAGGATACCAGGGAGTATCTGAAGCTCCATGGCAGAGAGGCGGATTACAGGAAGCTGGATCCCGCGGATGTGGCCTACTACGATGGCTGTGTGTATGTGGATCTGTCCACAGTGAAGCCCATGATTGCCCTTCCCTTCCATCCCAGCAATACGTATGAGATTGATGAGCTGAAGGAAAATCTGACCGATATTCTGCGCCAGGTGGAGAAGGAGGCAGAGAAGGTATCCGGCGGACGGGCCTCCTTCACGCTTCTCGACAAGGTTAAGGACGGGGAGCTGATGGTTCAGCAGGCGGTGATCGCTGGCTGTGCCGGAGGCACCTACTCCAATATTATGGAGGCTGCGGCGGCTCTCAAGGGGAGAAACTGCGGCTGTGATGAGTTTTCTCTCTCCGTATATCCCTCCTCGCAGCCAGTGTTCGCCGACCTGGTGAAGAAGGGAGCAGTGTCTGATCTGATGGATGCGGGCGCGATCATCCGCACCGCCTTCTGCGGCCCCTGCTTCGGCGCGGGAGACACCCCCTGCAACAATGGCCTGAGTATCCGCCATACCACCAGGAACTTCCCGAATCGTGAGGGCTCCAAGCCTGGAAACGGGCAGATGGCAGCGGTTGCCCTGATGGATGCCCGCTCTATCGCGGCCACTGCGGCAAACGGAGGCAGGCTGACCTCCGCATGGGAGATGGACTGCTGGGGAAATGTTCCCGCCTATGCATTTGATGATACCTCTTATAAAAATAGAGTATACATGGGATGGGGAAAGGGGGACTCCGCAAGGGATCTGGTATATGGACCCAATATCAAGGATTGGCCCTCCATGAGTCCCCTGACGGATAATATTCTTCTTCGGGTATGCTCGAGGATTATGGATCCGGTTACTACAACGGATGAGCTGATTCCCTCCGGTGAGACCTCCTCCTACCGGTCCAATCCGCTGGGACTGGCGGAGTTTACCCTGTCCCGCCGGGATCCGGACTATGTGGGGCGGACCAAGGCGGTTGACAGGCTGGAGAAGGCCCGCACAGGAGAGGGCGAGGCAGAGGAGCTGGCACTGGAGCCCGCTCTTGGAGAGATCTTCGACCGGATCCGGACAATTTCTGGAAATGAGAATGTGAAAGCGGGAGAGACGGAGATTGGAAGCCTGGTCTATGCAGTGAAGCCGGGTGACGGCTCCGCCAGGGAGCAGGCGGCAAGCTGCCAGCGGGTGATCGGAGGCCTTGCCAATATATGTAAGGAATATGCCACCAAGCGGTACCGCTCCAACGTGATCAACTGGGGTATGATTCCCTTCCAGATGGAGGCGGAGCCGGATTTCGAGGTGGGCGATTATATCTATGTGCCGGGGATCAAGGAGGCGCTGGACGGGGATATGAAGGCGATTGCAGCCTATGTGATTCCCGCGGCAGCGGGCGAAGCACCCCGGGAGCTTTCGCTCTATATTGCGGATATGACGAATGAGGAGCGGGAGATTGTGAAGGCGGGATGCCTGATCAATTTCAACCGGAAGCGTGCAGGAAAGGAGTGATACCCATGGCCAAGGAAAATTATCTGGCGCAGTTTTACGGAAAATCTCAGAATTATACGGAGATTCCCAATAAATGGTACAAGGAATATAATGTAAAAAAGGGCCTGAGAAACGAGGATGGAACCGGCGTCCGGGTGGGACTTACCCGGATCGCGGATGTTGTGGGATATGAGGAGACGGAAGAGGGCATCAAGGCTATCCCGGGAAAGCTTTATTACCGGGGAATCGATATCGTGGACCTGGTAAAGGGAAAGCTGGGAAGCCACTTTGGCTACGAGGAGGTATGCTTTCTCCTGCTCTTCGGCTATCTGCCCAAGAAGAAGGAGCTGGACCGGTTCTGCCAGGTGCTTCGGGACTTCTATGAGATTCCGGATGAGTTTGTGGAGATGAATCTTCTGCGCATGCCGGGAAAGAACCTGATGAATAAGCTCCAGGACGCAGTGCTTACCCTCTACAATTATGATGAGGATCCGGACAACATTGATGTCTATGAGACGCTGGTAAAGGGGCTCAATCTTGTGGCAAAGCTCCCCTCCATCGCCTGCTATGCCTATCAGAGCAAGGTGCACTATTATGACAGGGACAGCCTGTTTATCCATTATGCCAATCCGGAGTATTCCATTGCGGAGAACTTCCTCAGCCTTCTGCGCAAGGACCAGAAATTCAGCCCCAAGGAGGCGGGGCTTCTGGATACTCTGCTCATGCTCCATGCGGACCACGGCGGCGGCAACAACTCTACATTTACCAATGTAGTGATTTCATCCACGGGCACGGATATTTATTCGACGATATCCGGAAGCATTGGCTCCCTCAAGGGGCCCCGCCACGGCGGCGCCAATATCAAGGTGGCGGAGATGAAGGACGCGGTGCTGGAGGAGACAGGCGGCTACGGCGCTTCTGATGAGAAAATCCGCCGGACCGTGGAGAAAATTATGGACGGAAGGCTCTATGACGGCTCGGGCCTGGTGTACGGCTTTGGACATGCAGTGTATACGATTTCCGACCCCAGGGCAGATATTCTCCGGGCCTACTGCCAGGCGGTTGCCAAGGAGAAGAATATGATGGAGGAGCTGGATTTCCACATGCGCTTTGAGCGGATCGCCCAGGAGGTGATGGCGGAGCGCAAGGGCAAGGCACTTCCCACCAATGTAGATTTTTACAGCGGATTTGCCTACCATATGCTGGGAATTCCGAGGGACCTTTACACGCCCCTCTTTGTGATTGCCAGGATGGTGGGCTGGCTGGCCCACAACATAGAGAATAAGCTCTACGATGGACGGATCATGCGTCCGGCTACCAAGTATGTGGGGGAAAATCAGACCTACGTTCCTATGGAGGAGCGGTAAAAAAAGAGCTTCGGCCTGTGCACGAATCGGTGCGGGCCGAAGCTCTTTTTCGCGCTCCGACAGTCAGCGGACTGCCAGCAGCGCTGCTTTTTTAGCATGCAGTATCGTGGTATCAAAGACAGGCAGAGGGGAATCCGCCGGACGTATTAGAAGGCCGATTTCCGTGCATCCAAGGATGACGCCCTGGGCGCCCTGCCTCATGAGCTTTTCGATGATTTTTACAAAGGCCTCCCTTGAGGCCGGGGAAATGATGCCGAGGCACAGCTCATCGTAGATCACGCGGTTGACTGTCTCGATGTCCGATTCATCAGGGATGAGAACGCGGATGCCCCGGTCCGTCAGCCTGCTCTTATAAAAATCCTGTGTCATCGTATACTTGGTGCCCAGAAGGGCGGCGGCTGTCACCCCGGCGCTCTCCAGTGCATCGGCAGCGGCATCCGCGATATGGATGATGGGGATGGACAGGCCCGCCTGGATTTGGGGTGCCACCTTGTGCATGGTGTTGGTGCAGATTACGATATAATCTGCACCTGCCCGCTCCAGATTCTGGGCTGCGCGGCTCAGAAGAGAGGCACTTTTGTCCCACTCGCCGCTTGCCTGATAGGCCTCGATCTCCGCAAAATCTACGCTGTGGAGCAGGATTTTTGCGGAATGCAGTCCGCCGAGCTCCTGCTTGACCGTCTCGTTGATGATCTGATAGTAGGTGACTGTGCTCTCCCAGCTCATGCCGCCCAAAAGACCCAGAGTTTTCACTGCTTTATCCCTCCTTGCAAATGCTCTGCATATACCGGCGCTGTCTTATGCCTCCAGTCTCCTGGCAATAGCCTTGATGAAGCCCTCGCTGTTGAGCACGGTGGGGTTTTTCAGGGTGGTGATGAGGGCCAGATCCTTGGTCATCTCGCCAGCCTCAATGGTGTCCAGCGTGGCCTTCTCCAGGCGGTCTGCGAACGCCATAAGCTCCTTATTGCCGTCCAGCTCGCCCCGCTTTCTCAGGGCTCCAGTCCAGGCAAAGATAGTGGCCACGGAATTGGTGGAGGTCTCCTCACCCTTCAGGTGCTTGTAATAATGGCGCTGCACTGTGCCGTGGGCTGCCTCGTACTCATAGTTTCCATCCGGGGATACAAGAACGGAGGTCATCATGGCCAGGGAGCCGAAGGCAGAGGAGATCATATCGCTCATCACGTCGCCGTCATAATTCTTGCAGGCCCAGATATAGCCGCCCTCGGATTTCATCACACGGGCAACGGCGTCATCGATCAGCGTGTAGAAATAGGTGATTCCCGCCTTCTCGAAGGCATCCTTGTACTCCGCGTCAAAGATCTCCTGGAAGATGTCCTTGAAGGTGTGGTCATATTTTTTCGAAATGGTGTCCTTGGTGGCAAACCAGAGCTCCTGCTTGGTGTCTAAGGCATAGTTGAAGCAGCTTCTGGCAAAGCTCTCGATGGAGGGTGTCAGGTTGTGCATGCCCTGCACGATGCCGGGGCAGTCAAAGCTGTGGATTAATTCCCTGGTCTCCGTGCCGTCCGCTGCAGTGTAGACCAGCTCCGCCCTTCCAGCGCCGGGAATTTTCATCTCAACGCCCTTGTATACATCGCCGTAGGCATGTCTTGCGATGGTGATGGGCTTCTTCCAGTTCTTCACGCAGGGCTCGATGCCCTTTACAACAATGGGAGCGCGGAACACAGTGCCGTCCAGGATGGCCCGGATGGTGCCGTTGGGGCTCTTCCACATCTCCTTCAGATTGTATTCCTTCACCCGTGCAGCGTTGGGAGTGATGGTAGCGCACTTTACCGCCACATGATGCTTCTTGGTGGCCAGCGCGGAGTCCACAGTCACCTGATCATTGGTCTTATCCCGGTACTCCAGGCCCAGGTCATAGTATTCTGTATTTAAGTCAATGTAGGGCAGAAGAAGGTCGTCCTTGATCATCTGCCAGAGAATGCGGGTCATCTCATCTCCATCCATCTCTACAATGGGATTTGCCATCTTGATTTTGTCCATAATTCGTATCCTCCTTGTTAGGGTAATGCTGTCAGCTCGGGCGGCGGAAGGCTCAGCCTATGCTCTTGCCATTTTCTGTCCGCTGTCTGCTGCCTTTTTCTAGTATATAACGATTTTGAAATGTGCACAAGCAGTTTTCTTTTGCCGGCCAATATGGTATGATGGAGGCTGGCGGCAGCTTGGCCTGCCGCGGCGTGTGCAGATGGGATAGAAAGCAATGGTTAGAGGAGACAGAGCAATGGTATTTTATGATCGCAAGGGAGCTCCAGCGGTATATCTATTGAATGATGGGGAGCATCTTTATTTTTTTGATGGAAGACCTGCCGCGTATCTGCTTGAGGATGCAGTGTACGCATTTGACGGGGAGCAGCTTGGATGGCTTGAGCGGGGCTGGATCCGGGACTTGGACGGGCGCTGCGTGCTCTTCGGGGATCAGCCGCTCTTTGAGGGGCCAGCCCGGCCATCCAGGAAGGAGCCGCCGGCGCGGCAGGAGCCTAAGGCCCGCCCCTTCCGGCGGCAGAGAAGGCAGAAGACGGCGAAGGCCGCCTATAAACCTGTCTGGAGTGATGTGAGTCCGGAACGCTTTTTTGGCCGGACATAATTTACAGCCCCATATCAAACAGGCTGAGCTGGCGCATCACAGGGCCGGATTTATTGGCCTTTTCCCGCTTTATGTTCCCCGGCGGCAGCTCCGCTAAGAAGGGGGATTCTTCCTGGGAGCAGGTGAGGATCAGCTCTTCCCTGGCCCTGGTCATGGCTACGTAGAGGAGGCGGCGCTCCTCCTCGGCATCACAGGCGTTCTCCCCGGACTGAAGGGGCAGGACGCCTTTTTTCAGTCCATAGAGAAATACCGCAGGGAATTCCAGTCCCTTGGAGCCGTGGAAGGTCATGAGGCGGACGCAGCCGCCGGGGGCAGCGGCGGGACTTGTGCGGCGGGCGATATCTCCCTCCTCGCCGAAAATCAGTGCCTCCAGCATGTCCTCCATGGTCTTGTGAAAATAGGACATGCCGATCAGCTGCCGTATATTTTCATCGCCGGAAAGGCCTTCCCTGGATGCGAGCTCCTCCAGAAGCCTCCAGGGCCTTTCTTTTTTCAGGCTGCCTGCACCCGTGCCGCTGCCAGTGCCGGCCTGGCTGCCCGCAGCGCTGCTGTCTGTGCCGGCTTGGCTGGATTCCCCGGGAGAGACAGATGCGTCCTGTCCTGGGAAGGACGGCTCTCTGCTGAGAAGCTCCCTAAAATACAGAAGCGCCCGCCGGACATGCGGCGTGTTCAGATAGTCCTCCCGGCCGATCACCTCGCAGGGAATGTCCTCACGCCTGAGGCACTGCTCCAGAAGCTGTGCCTGCCGGTTGGTGCGGTAGAGGACGGCAATATCGGAAAAGCTTCGGGCCGGCCGGTCCGTCTCCGCGCTGTGAGCCTCCAGCATATCCATGCCGCCCACCATGCGGCTGATCTCCTTGGCGATGAAGATGCACTCCTCCATGCTGCTTTCCGCATGGATAAGCCGCAGGGGCAGTCCAGCAGGAGCTTTGGGTGTAAGAAGACGCTGTCCGCCGGGATTGTGGGAGATGAGGGCCGTGGCGGCCGCCAGGATATCCGGGGTGGAGCGGTAGTTTTCCTCAAGCCGAATCACCTCCGTCTTGGGGTAATCCGCCAGCAAATGGGCAAAGCATTGACTGTCCGCCCCGCGGAAGCCATAGATGGCCTGGTCCGGATCACCGATGACGAAGAGCTCCCTTCCGCGGTCATGGAGGGCAGCGATCAGGCGGTACTGGACAGGGTTGATATCCTGGAACTCGTCTACCAGGAGATAGGAAAAGGGCCGGAGCAGCTTCCTTGGCGTGTCCCTATCCTGTATGACCATGAGGGCCTCTGTGAGCAGGTCGTCAAGCTCCAGAAGGCCCTTTGCGCGAAGCTTCTCATTGTAGAGGGCAAGGACAGCATCCGCCAGGGCATCGTCCGAACCAGCCGCAGCATTCGCAGCGCCCGTGTCTGCCGTATCGGCGGAGTCCTCTGTCTGCCGGGTGCCCTCCAGGGGAAGGGCGGCAGGAACGCCGGCTTTTTTGAGTGAAATCCACCGAAGCAGATTTTCTCTGCTGCAGGTCAGGGAAAGCGCCTGGGCAGCCTGCTCAGCGGCCTCCTCTCGGACGGAATCCTCCGCCAGGTTAAATTCCAGGCCGCGGCTCTTGAGCAGACCGAAGCAGAGGGAGTGAAAGGTGCCGGTCTGGATGCGGCCTGAGATCCGGGTGCCGGCAAGCTCCTGGCTCAGCCGTTTCTTGAGCTCAGCTGCCGCCTTGCGCGTGAAGGTGACGGCGGTGATCTCACCGGCCTTCACGCCGCGGTCCCGCAGCAAATGAAGAATTTTGGCCACAAGGGTCCGAGTCTTTCCTGTGCCGGGTCCGGCGGTCACCGCAGTCACCGGGCAGAGGGAGAGAAGGGCCCGGTTCTGTGCCGGGTTCAGACCGGGGTGTGCGGCGGGCATTTCGGGTGTCCGTGCTGCCGGCTCCGCCGCTTTAGCTGCCGGTCCAGCTGTGCCGGCCAGCTGTGCTGCGGCCTCCGGCTTCTTTCCGCCTTCCTTCGCTGTCAGGGCAGGCTCCGGCTCCAGCGTCAGGGAGAGCTGCCCCTCCACCTCTCCCAGCTCGCCGGGGGCAAAGATTTGAAAATGTCCGTACTCCCCGTCATAGCCGGGATGCCAGTCTACCTGTCCCGCCCGCAGCCGCTCAACAGCCTGGGCCGTGCGGCGGCCGCAGACCCTCCGGATGTCGTCCAGGGGGGTCTTCCGGAGAATGTGAAATTCGCTGCCAAGCTCCCCCAGGGCATGCTCATAGAGCCGGGCTGTTTTTTGGCTGGCGGCGGAGGTGCCTAGGGCTGCCGCCATGAGCTCCGGCAGGGGCACAAGGCTTTCGTAGGCCCTGGCATCTGCAGGCTGAAAGCCGGATGGACGGTCTGCCAGGTCCTCCACCCGGTGGAGCACGCCGGTGGTGAGCCTTTTGCCGCATACCGGGCAGATGCCGCCGTAGGAGCGGGCCTCGCCGGGGGTGATGCAGAGATGGCATTTCCGGTGGCCGTCAAAGTGGTATTTTCCCTCCTCAGGGAAAAACTCGATGGTTCCCGCAAGGCCCTCGCCTCTTTGAATGGCCCCGTAAAGGCCGCTGTAGGACATGGGGATGGAGAGCAGGTTTGCCTCCCGGCCCAGCTTTGCCGGGGAGTGGGCGTCAGAGTTGGAGATGAGCTGGAGACCATCCAGGGCGGAGAGCCGCCAGTTCATGGGGGGATCAGAGGACAGGCCGGTTTCCACCGCGTGGATCTGGGGCGTGAGCTCCTCAAAGCATTCCTCCATGGAGTCAAAGCCGGAGAAGGCCCCGAACACGGAGAAGTGGGGCGTCCAGATGTGGGCGGGCACAAAAATAGCCTCAGGGCAGGCATCCAGAGTCATGGCCAGCAGGTCATGGCAGTCCAGGCCCAGGATGGGACGGCCGTCGGAGTGGATGTTCCCAATGGCCGCAAGCCGCCCGGAGAGAATGTCTGCGGCCTCCAGGCTGGGCAGGATAATCAGGCTGTGAACCTTGCGCACCCTGCCGTTTTTCTTGTAGATGGAGCTGATCTCTCCGGTGATGACAAAGCGGGGAGAGGGGGAGGCAGCGGGCACCCCTGCCTCTATGCGGAACTCTTTTTTCAGCAAATAAAGTCCCGGCTCCGCAGGAGCGAGCTGCTCCTTGAGCTCCGCCCGCCAGGCCGGGTGGGTGAAATCACCGGTTCCTAAAATATGAATTCCCTTCTTCCTCGCCCACAGGTCAAGGGAGCCGGGGGTCAGCTCCCTGCTGGTGGCCCGGGAGAAGCGGGAATGAATGTGTAAGTCGCTGATGTACATGATGGTCTCCTGTTAATCCTTTGTATGGTTAAAATGAAAGAATACCCCTGGCCGCGCCGTCCGTTGCGCCGCGGCCTCGGCGGCATCTGCTGCCTTTCAGTATACAATATTTTGAAGAAATATGCCAGGGAATGGAGCAAAGCTTCTAAATCTGTATGTCTGACGCCCCACAAAACAGTTGACACTCCCGCCCAAATATGCTAAATTATTTTCCAGCACAAAGACTATGACAGGGAGTAGTAGGCAGTGTCAAAGCCCACAGAGAGCCGGCGGGAGGTGAAAGCCGGCGGCAGGAAGCTGCTGAACTGGCCCTCGAGCTGCCGGCTGAAGGATTCCGATTGAGGCATCTGCGTAGGCCAGGCCGGCCCCTCACCGTTAGAAGAGGACAGAGCGCACACGGGATTTCCGTGTGAATCAGAGTGGTACCGCGCGGGTTTCGGCCTGCGTCTCTGGGACAGCCGTCCCGGAGGCGCAGGCCTTTGTTATGAGCACTTAGCGCCTGTCTTTTAAGGCGCTTACGTGCGATACATGCAAAGTGCTTGGCGAGGTTTTGTCGAGCCTAGCAGCTTTGCATTGTTATGAGCCCTTAGCGCCCGTACCCACAGCTAAATGGAGGAACAAACACTATGGCAGCACCCTACAATCACAGCGCCATTGAGAAGAAATGGCGGGAAAACTGGGAAAAAAATCCCATCAACGTAAACGACGGAAAGAAGGAGAAGTACTATTGTCTTGACATGTTCCCCTACCCCTCGGGCAGCGGTCTCCACGTGGGCCACTGGAGGGGCTATGTGATCTCCGATGTGTGGAGCCGCTACCAGCTCTTAAAGGGCAAGTACGTGATCCACCCCATGGGCTGGGACGCCTTCGGCCTGCCGGCAGAGAACTACGCCATCAAGATGGGCGTTCACCCGGCCAAATCCACGGCGGAGAACATCAAGAACATCAAGCGGCAGATCAAGCAGATCGCGGCCATCTACGACTGGGATATGGAGGTCAACACCACGGATCCGGGCTTCTACAAGTGGACCCAGTGGATTTTCGTGCAGATGTTTAAGCACGGCCTGGCCTACGAGAAGGAGTTCCCCATCAACTGGTGCCCCTCCTGCAAGACCGGCCTGGCCAACGAAGAGGTGGTCAACGGCTGCTGCGAGCGCTGCGGCACCCCGGTGACCAAGAAGAACCTGCGCCAGTGGATGTTAAAGATCACGGCCTACGCCGAGCGCCTGTTAAACGACCTGGATAAGCTTGACTGGCCGGAGAAGGTAAAGAAGATGCAGACCGACTGGATCGGCAAGTCCTACGGCGCGGAGGTGGAGTTCCCCATCGACGGAAGGGACGAGAAGATCACGGTTTACACCACCCGCCCGGACACGCTCTACGGCGCCACCTTCATGGTGCTGGCCCCGGAGCACGCCCTGGCCAAGAGCCTGGCCACGGACGAGACCAGGGAAGCAGTGGAGAAATACATTTTCGATTCCTCCATGCGCTCCAACGTGGACCGGATGCAGGCCAAGGAGAAGACCGGCGTGTTCACAGGCAGCTACGCCATCAACCCCTTAAACGGGGCCAAGACGCCCATCTGGCTGTCCGACTACGTGCTGGCTGACTACGGAACCGGCGCTATCATGTGCGTGCCCGCCCACGACGACAGAGACTTTGAGTTCGCGAAGAAATTCGGCCTTCCCATCGTCCAGGTCATTGCCAAGGACGGGAAGGAAATTGAAAATATGACCGAGGCCTACACCGAGGCAAGCGGTACCATGATCAACTCCGGCGAGTGGAACGGCATGGAGTCCGCAGTGCTCAAGAAGGAAGCTCCCCACATCATTGAGGAGAAGGGCTTTGGACGCAAGACGGTAAACTACAAGCTGAGAGACTGGGTGTTCTCCCGCCAGCGCTACTGGGGCGAGCCCATCCCGATCATTCACTGCCCCCACTGCGGCTGCGTGCCGGTTCCCGAGGAGGAGCTGCCCCTGCGGCTGCCGGATGTGGAGAGCTATCAGCCCACAGGAACCGGGGAGTCTCCCCTGGCGGCCATCGACGAGTGGGTGAACTGCACCTGCCCGGTCTGCGGCGCGCCGGCTAAGCGGGAGACCAACACCATGCCCCAGTGGGCCGGATCCTCCTGGTACTTCCTGCGCTATGTGGACAGCCACAACGACAAGGAGCTGGTGTCCCGGGAGAAGGCGGACAAATATCTGCCCGTGGACATGTACATCGGCGGCGTGGAGCACGCGGTGCTGCACCTTCTCTACTCCCGGTTCTACACCAAGTTCCTCTGCGACATCGGCGTGATTGACTTTGACGAGCCCTTTACCAAGCTCTTCAACCAGGGCATGATCACCGGCAAGAACGGCATCAAGATGAGCAAGTCCAAGGGAAATGTGGTCTCCCCCGACGATCTGGTGCGGGATTACGGCTGCGATTCCCTGCGGCTCTATGAGCTCTTTGTGGGCCCGCCGGAACTTGACGCGGAGTGGGACGACCGGGGAATTGAAGGTGTGTCCCGTTTCCTCAACCGCTTCTGGAACCTGGTGATGGACAACAAGGACAAAGACGTTGCGCCCTCCAAGGAAATGTTGAAGATCCGCCACAAGCTGGTCTACGACATCGAGCAGCGCTTCAACCAGTTCAGCTTAAACACCGTTGTGTCCGGCTTTATGGAATACAACAACAAGCTCATTGACCTGGCCAAGAAGGAGGGAGGCATTGATAAGGAGACCTTGAGGACATTTGTGGTTCTTTTAGCGCCCTTCGCTCCCCATCTGGGAGAAGAGCTGTGGCAGCAGCTGGGCGGCACGGACAGCGTGTTCCATGCCCAGTGGCCGGAGTGCGACGAGGAGGCCATGAAGGACGACGAGATCGAGATCGCCGTCCAGGTGAACGGAAAAACCCGGGCCGTAATCACAGTTCCCGCGGACATCTCCAAGGAGGAGGCCATTGCAAAGGGCAAGGAGGCCGCCGCAGAAAAGATTACGGGAAATGTGGTGAAGGAGATCTATGTTCCCGGCCGGATTGTGAATCTGGTGGTAAAATAAAAACAGCTGC
>CALWMT010000015.1 GCA_944382045.1 uncultured Enterocloster sp.
CTTGTCTATGCCCATGCCGAAGGCGTTGGTGGCCACCATCACAGGGGCCCTGTCATAGATGAAATCCTCCTGATTTTTCTTCCGCTCCTCGTCCGACAGCCCTGCGTGGTAGCGGGTGGCGGGAAAGCCATCCCGTATCAGGCTCTGGCAGACCTCCTCCACATTTTTCCGGGTCAGGCAGTAGATAATCCCGCTCTGCCCCGGGTGGGCCTCCAGGTATGTGCGGATGGCCTGATACCGGTCCTTCGGCGTCTGCACCGCGAAGAACAGGTTCCCCCGGTCAAAGCCCGTAGTGACCACCGTGGGGTTCTGGAGCTCCAGCATATCCAGGATATCATCCCGCACCTCCCGGGTGGCCGTGGCCGTGAAGGCGCTGACCACCGGACGCCGGGGCAGCCCCCGCACAAACTCCGTGATCCGCAGGTAGCTGGGTCGGAAATCCTGTCCCCACTGGGAGATGCAATGGGCCTCATCCACCGCTACCATAGCGATTTTCACGCTCCCGGCAAAGTCCAAAAACTCCGGCGTCATCAGCCGCTCAGGGGCCACATAGATGATGGGATAGCGGCCCTGCCTGGCAAATTCCAGGGCCTTTCGGTACTGGCCCGGCGTCAGGGAGCTGTTGAGATAGGCGGCGTGAATTCCCGCCGCGTTTAAGCTTCCCACCTGGTCCTTCATCAGGGAAATGAGGGGCGAAACCACCAGAGTAATCCCCTCAAGCAGCAGGGCGGGAATCTGATAGCACAGGGACTTTCCCGCGCCCGTGGGCATGATTCCCAGTGTGTCCCGCCCCCCTAGAATGCTGTCAATCAGCTGCTCCTGAGCGCCGCGGAAGGTCTCATAGCCGAAGTATTTTTTTAAAATTTGGTATTTGTCCATTGGAGCCATCCTGTCTTTTCTGTACATTGTTTTATTATTGTAGCACAGGCCCCTATATTTTTCCAGCGTGAAAAGCCGGCGGCAGCGCCGCGGCATCAAGCTGCCCGCCGCGGCACCACGAATTCTTTTTGAACATTTCGTGTTCTGTTCCCGCATACACTATATAAATCCCGCGAATCAGGGAGCTGCAATGAACACCCACGAATCATTTTTCCGCTCTGCCTTTCGGCTTCTCTTTGTCTGCCTGGTTCTCCTTCTCTCCTTCTGGGTCGGCTACGGCGCGGCCTGGGCCCTGGACAGGGCCCGCCAGTATGGAGGCTTCCATCCCGGGCTTGACGGCGGCGGGTATCTCCCGGCCTCAGGTCCCTCCGGGGACAGCTGGGGCTTGAGCTTTCCGTCTCCGGGAGCGCCCCCTGTGGGAAATGCCACGGCTGACGAGCTGCGGGAGTACAATGCCTACTACACAGCCCCCACCGAGGAGAAGGTTATCTATCTGACCTTTGACGCCGGCTATGAAAATGGCAATACCCCTGCCATCCTGGATGCCCTGAAAAGGCACAATGCCCCCGCTGCCTTCTTCTTAGTTGGAAATTACCTGGAAACCAGCCCTGACCTGGTAAAACGCATGATTTCCGAGGGCCACATTGTGGGAAACCACACCTTCCATCACCCGGATATGGCAAAGATCGCCTCCCGCGAGGCATTTGAAAAGGAGCTTGGGGACCTGGAGGCCCTCTGCCAGAAGGTCACAGGGCAGCCCATGAAAAAATACTACCGTCCTCCCCAGGGCCGCTACAGTGAAAGCAATCTGCAGATGGCCCGGGACATGGGATATACCACATTTTTCTGGAGCCTGGCCTATGTGGACTGGTACGAGGACCGGCAGCCCTCTAAGGAGGAGGCCTTTGAAAAGCTTTTGGGGCGCATCCACCCGGGAGCCATCGTCCTGCTCCACAGCACATCAAAGACCAACGGAGAAATCCTGGATGAACTGCTGACCCGCTGGGAGGAGATGGGGTATCGGTTTGGGCGTCTGGATGAATTCGCCGGATGAATCCGCACAAAGCCGGATGAATTCGCGCAGAGCCGCTGTCTTGCCGTATCCGCTCTTTTCTGCTATGATGGAGGTAAGCTTCAATCACGCTTTACGGCGAAGGCAGGCTATATTTTAAGCAGGAGGCGGATACTGCAAATGAAAACCATTCTCTGTTTCGGCGATTCCAATACATACGGCGTAAATCCCAGGGGCGGCAGGCACCCATTTTATGTCCGCTGGCCCGGCCGGCTCCAGATGCTTCTGGGCAGTCAGTACGATGTGATAGAGGAGGGCTTCTGCGGACGAACTACCATCTGGGAGGACCCCACTGCCCCTGGCCGCTGCGGCATCCAGGCGCTGCCCGGCATTCTGAAAAATGGCGGCCTTCCGGACCTGGCCATCCTTGCCCTGGGGGCAAATGACTGCAAGCGGTATTATCAGGCGGACGCCTCCGCCATCACTGCAGGGATGGGACGCCTCTGCCGCCTGATACGGGAGACAGCCGCCCAAGAGAACCAGGCCGCTCCCCTGATTCTCCTGCTCGCCCCGGTCCACATTTTGGAGGGCATCGAGCACTCTCCCTACAAAGGCTTTGACCCGGATGCCCCGGCAAAATCCCGTGCCCTTGCCCCCCTCTACAAGCAGATGGCACAAGAGGAGAGCTGTCTCTTTTTCGACGCGGCAGCAGCGGCCCAGGCCAGCCCCTTTGACAAGCTCCACATGGAAAAAGAGGCCCACCTGGCAATCGCCCAGGGCCTCCTTCCCATTATCAAGCAGGCACTGCCGCCTGCTATGTAAAACCGTTACGTTACGTTCGTTAGAAAAATACCGTTGTCTCGGAGAGCTCCTTCCGTTTCGGCATCTGGGGCTCTGCCGCCCCGTATCCCAGGGCGATCACCGCCGCAATCTGCTGATCCTCCGGAATATGCAGAAGCTCCCGAAGCTTCTCCCCGTCCCGGATGCCCATGATCAGCGTATCCAGCCCCAGCTCCCTGGCCTTAAGCACCAAATTCTCATTGTGCAGGCCCAGGTCATAGGCTCCCCATTCATCTCCCAGCTCATTGACCGCATTTCCCAGATTGTCAAAGCCGGACCGGCCCTTCACAAAGGCCGTGACAATGAGCACCGGCGCGTTCTGACTGTTTTTCCGGTTGAATTCCGGCAGACAGGTCTCCCGCACCTGCTTGGCCAAGGGCTGTGACATCACCACGTAGCTGCGGGCTGTCTGGGAATTTTTCCAGGACGGCGCCATCGAGGCCGCCCGCAAAATTTCCTCCACTGTCTCCCTGCTGACGCTCCTTCCCGCCTCGTAGGCCCGAAGGCTTCTTCTCTCTTCCAATACCTTGTTAAATTCCATACGTTCCTCCTCCTTTTTCCCCGAAAATCCCGCCTCTGGCAGGCTTTCTAGCGAGTCTCTATGCCCCATTGTGCAAACTGCTCTTCTGCCTCTGCAAGGCGGCTGTAAAACAGCGGATAAAACTCCCCCTCATAGGGAGTCATATAAAAGCGCTCGAGCACCGCCATGCAGACCTTTTTTGACAATGCCTGGTCCCTCTTTCTGCCCAGGCATTCCCCGGTGTCCTTTAAAAAATAGTGCCAGCGGGCGGCAAATTCCTCGTAGGCCTTAACATCCGGGGTGTCAATCCAACGGCTGACCTTGACCTTGGTGCGGTTTTTCCTTGGGCACTCGTGTATCTGAAGAAAATACCGAAAGCTTCGGTTCTCATAAAACCTGCCCAGCGGAAACAGCCGGCAGAATCCCGGGCGAAAGGCATGAATCCGGCATCTTCCCTCCTCATTTAAGAAGGGACAGCGCTCTTTCTCCCCCTTCATAGACATGTTGGGAAGAATTATGCCATCCACAAGGCCAAGCTCCAGCGTGCCCTTTAAAAGGTCCTGAAAGGTACAGCCCAGCCCCTTGCAGAGCCGGTCCACGTCCAGCGGGTCCAGCTTCAGGGAGGCTCCCATCCCCTGGCAGCAGGCCGAGCAGCCCCGGCAGTCCCCGCAGCCCGCCCGAACCATGTCCTCCCGGCCGTAAAGCCTGCCGTCCGATATATCCCTTAAATCCACTTGGCGTTCCATATATCTCTTCCCCTTTCCGGACGCCCGTCCCTGCATCCGCTGCGGCCCATTGCAGACCGGCGCAGAGCCTTACGGCCTGGCCGCAGTCCTTACGGCCCGATGGTCACCGGCACACCGATGCTGCAGTAACTCCACAAAATGTCCATCACGTCATTGGTCATGGCGATGCAGCCCGCAGTGCCGCCGCTTCCCTGGTCCCCGTGTATCTCAATGGCCCCGCCCAAGGGCGTATCCCAGGGCGGCTGCTCCCCATTCTTGTTAGCCTTCACAATGGCGTCGTACTGCTCCTGGGTGATGAGTCCCTGCTCCAGCCCGCGCTCCGCGTCCTCCGTGCTCGGGTAGGAGAGCCCCAGCGCCAGGTAATACAAGCTTTTATCATTCCGGGTGCAGACATAGAACTTCCCCGAGGGCGTAATCTCGTCCCCCTCCTGCACCTTGTCCCCAGCCGCCGACTGCCGGCCCAGCTTGGCCGGCCAGGTGCCAATCTCCCTGGCATACTGCTTTAAGGTCAGCGTATTCCCTTTTTTACTGATGTAGATGCTCATGCCGTTGGTGGAGGGCCGGGTAACCGCCCCGGGACCCACGACGGCCGCCTGGGCCGTCTGAACCGCCTGGGAAATGGAAACCGCCTGGGAGACAGGCGCTGCCTGAACCTCCTGCATCTCCTGGACAATTGCCGCCTCCTGGGCCGCGTCCGCGCTTCCCGGAAAAGCCGCAAAGCATGCCGCTGCCGACAGAACCGCCAATCCCGCCCGCAGACTCTTATATACATCTCTCATAAATCTCGCCTCTCTTCTTTTTCCTGTGGTCCCATTGTACCATATGGGAAAAGCTGCCTGCAAGAGTCAGCTCCATTGATACTATTTAATTCTCATCCAGCCGAATCCCCGCCAGCGCCCGGGCAAATGCATTGTTCATCGGCTCCGCCGCTTCCTTCCTCTGCCGCTCCATATACCGGGCCACATCCCGCTTGGAAACCCCGGCGCCCTCCTTCTTCCGGCGGTTCTCAAAGGCCGTAAGCTTCTCCTTGTAGCCGCAGGCGCACACGAAAATCTGGCCGTCCCCTTTTCCCCGAAGCTCCATGCGCTTATGGCACACCGGGCACCGGGCATTGGTGGTCCTGGAAATAGTCTCCCTGTGCCCGCAGGACCGGTCCTGGCAGACCAGCATCTGGCTGTTTTTCCCCTTCACCAAAAGCATCCGCTTGCCGCAGGCCGGACACTTGGTATTCGTCAGATTATCATGCCGGAAGCTACCCTCCCCCACCTTAATCTGGCCGGTCAGGTCCGCTGCGTACACCCGGATTTCCCGCATAAACGCATCCCTGGAAAGCTCTCCCCTGGCAATCCTCGCCAGCTTCATCTCCCACTGCGCCGTGAGCTCCGGCTTCTTCAAATCCCCTGGCACCAGCCCCAGAAGCTGCCTCCCCTTGGAGGTGAGAAAAATGTCCTTCCCCCTCTTCTCGGCAAGGAAGCTGGAAAATAATTTCTCAATAATATCTGCCCGGGTGGCCACGGTTCCCAGCCCGCCCGTCTCCCCAAGGGTCCTCGCCATTTCCTTTGCATTCTTCCCCTCCTGGGTTTCCATATAAGCCCTGGGATCCTCCATGGCAGCGAGAAGGCTGGCCTCATTAAAGGGCGCCGGAGGCGCTGTCTTTCCCTGGGTCATGGAGAACTCCAGCCCTCTCAGCACATCGCCCTCCTTCCACGCGGAAATATCCCGGGAAACGCTTCCCTCCTCCTGACGGCCAACGCCCCGGTCATCAAACGCAAGGCCATCCGCATCCGATACCTCCGGGTCATAGGTATCCGGGCTGTACCCGTGGGAGTCCGCCCCGCTCCTCTCATAGGCCTGGCGCCATCCCAGGGTTTTCCTCACATTTCCCTTGGCGAAAAATGTCTCTCCGCCCGCCTGTGCCGAGGCCGCCGTCTCCTCATATTCGGAGGCCGGGCACAGCGCGGCCAGGAACCGCCGGATTACCAGGTCATAAATCCGCCGCTCGTCCACCGTCATATGGGTCAAATCCACAAACTGCTCTGTGGGGATAATGGCATGGTGGTCCGACACCTTTTTGTCATTGACAAAGGACGGATTTTTCGGCAGCGCCTGCATGGAAAGCCGGCCTGCCAGCACCCGGTAAGGCCCCACAGCGCAGGCCTTCAGCCGCTCCGGAATCGTGGGGAGAATATCCGCGCTCAGATACCGGGAATCCGTCCGGGGATAGGTGAGCACCTTGTGATTTTCATAGAGCCTCTGCATGATATTCAGTGTCTCCTTGGCCGAATATCCAAAGCGGGTATTTGCCTCCCGCTGCAGGGCTGTCAGGTCGTAGAGAAGCGGCGGCGCCTCCTTTTTCGGGGTGCGCTTTACGGAGATAATCCGCGCTTCCTTTCCACGGATATTGTGCAAAATTTCCTCTATTTTTTCCCTGTCAAAGGACTGGCTGTTCCCCTTTTTGTCCCTCCAGACAAGGGTAATTCCCTCCGCCCTCGCCCGGATTCCGTAATAGGTCTTAGGCACAAATTTCCGTATCCGCTCCTCCCGCTCCCCTATCATGGCCAGCGTGGGGGTCTGTACCCGTCCGCAGGAAAGCTGGGCATTGTAACGGCAGGTCAGGGCCCGGGTGGCATTGATGCCCACCAGCCAGTCCGCCTCCGCCCGGCACATGGCCGCCGCGTAAAGATTTTCATATTCCTTCCCGTCCCGCAGGGAGGCAAAGCCCTGACGGATCGCCTTGTCCGTCACAGAGGAAATCCACAGCCGCTTCACCGGCTTGTCATTCCCTGCCTTTTTGAGAATCAGCCGAGCCACCAGCTCCCCCTCCCGGCCTGCGTCCGTGGCGATAACCACCTGGCCCACATCCTTCCGGTGAAGCTGTGTCCGCACCGCCTGGTACTGCTTTCCCGTCTGCCGGATAACCTCCAGCCTAAAGGGCTCCGGCATCATGGGGAGATCCTCCATTCTCCACTCCTTATACTTGGGGTCATAGGCCTCCGGATCCGCCAGCTCCACCAGATGACCCAGCCCCCAGGACACCACATAGCGGTCCCCCTCAATCGCCCCATTGATCTGTTTATGGCAGCCCAGAACCCGGGCAATGTCCCGGGCCACAGAGGGCTTTTCCGCAAGCACCAGCGCCTTCATGCGCCCACTCTCCTTTCCCAATTCAGACTGCCTCCTCCCGCCGGAGGGACACTTAAGATGCTCCCAGAAAGTCCCGGATATTGTCCAGCACCTTCCTGCTCAAAAGCCCAAATGCCTGCCTGGTTCTTCCCACGGATACGCCGGCGCAGAACACTCCGGGATGGGACAAAAGCTTTCCGGAAGCATCCCCCAGGGCGCCCTCCGTGTCGCAGACAAAATAGTTCCTTTCCCCCTCCAGCCAGGCTGTTAGAGCCGGCAGCTCATGGGAGGGACCGATGGAGGTATTGAAGAGGATTTTCCCCTGTCCCAGGGCGTCAAATTCCTCCTCTCCCAGCAGAATCACGTTCTTATTCAGGCAGGTAAATACCGCCTGGCTCCAGGACAGCAGCTCCTTTAACGGGCGGTAGGAAAAGCCCTTTTCCTCCCACTCCGGCTTTCTGGTGCGGCTGAAATAGGATATCTCCGCCCCCATAAACTGCATGGCCTGCGCAATCATTGTGCCGGAGGTCCCAAGGCCCACAATACCCACCCGGAGCCCCGTGATCTCCACCGGCATCTCGTACATCATAGGCCGGCCGAATCCGTGAAGAAAGCGCACCAGCTCGCTCACCGCGAACTCCACCACGCCCCGGTCCCCGTAGTCCCGGATCCCCTTCACCACAATCCCCCGCTCCCTGGCGCAGGCAATGTCCACATTTGCGCTCTCCTCCGAATAGAGGCTGCAGCACATGCCTATGTAGCGGATGTTCGGACAGCGCTCAATGACTGCCCGGCGTATCTGGGAGGTATAGCTCACCAGCACCGCGTCCCCGTCCCCGATTCTCCTTATAATCTCCGCATCGTCCGCCGGGATATCCTCATACAGCTCCACCTGGCGGGCATACTGAAAAAGCTCCTTTTCCGCCTCGGGAATGAGGCTCACCGGCTCAATGGCCACCAATTTGTCAAACATACACATCCTCCTTGCTCTTAAAATACAACCGGCGATGCCAGATTTCTCAGCCTCGCCACCGCGCTCCAGGCCGCAATGGCCGCTGTCTGGGAATAGATGTCCACCACTGCCCGGACATCCTCAGCCTCCGCCTCAATCCGGTGGTCGTCCCCCTTCATGCCGGGCACGCTGTAGATCTCGAAATGCGTGTGCTCCGGGCCTGCGGTGGCCAGGGAGGCGGCAACCGCCACATTTACCTTGGTGGGAAGCAGGCCGATGGCCTCCTTCGCGCTTCCGGAAAACACCTTGGTCTTGTCCCCCTCCTCCATCAATTTTTCCTCAAAAAGCGGGGTTCCCTTCAGGGAAGCCGGCCCCTTTTCCGTCCGCATCCGCGCCCTGAGATCCCCCGCTCCGGCAGCACTCATAAGGCTCACGGTGCGCAGCACATCAAAGCCCCCCACCGCTCCGGACAAAATATGAATCCGCCTTTTGTTTGCCGCTGCACAGCGCTCCATTTTCTCATAAAAGGATGCGTCCGCAAAGGCGCCGATGGACAGCACCAGAAGATCCGCTCCGCCGGAGAGCACCGCCTCCCCGCAGCTCTTCACCGCCTCCACGGATGCGGCCTCCACCACATAATCCGGCCCTTCCTCCATGAGCTCCCCCAGAGCAAAGCAGGCCCTGCAGCCCAGCCGCCGGGCCAGTGCCTCTGTCTTTTCCCTGCTGCGGCCCAGGACGCCCACGAAGCGGTAGCTCTCCAGGAGCCCCTTTTCCCAGGCCTGGGCGAGGATACCTGCCAGATATCCGTTTCCTATCACTGCTAATTTTTTCTTTTCCATATCGCACATCATTTCCTCTCCCGCATTTTTATTCAGGTGTATTCATTAAAGCACATCCGCCCTGGCTTTGTCAATCCGCCTGACCGCGCATCATTTGACATGCATTTTACATACTTTTTTCACAGGATTTTCTCCCGCTATGATATGATATAGCTATAAAAAGCACGCTGTTATGTTTTTTCACCGCTCCATATGGGCCGGCAGGGAATTGTATATGAACAATTACGGAAATTCTTGGAACAACCGCAAAGACGAATTGGAAAAAAAATCGGAAAGACACCGGGAGGAAAACAAGGAAAAGCGCTGGGAGGAAAAGCGCCGCCAGGAGGAGGGCAGTGAGAAAAAGCCCTTGGCGGTATGGATCTTTTTCTGCCTCTTGGGCCTCATCCTCGCTTTCAGGGGAATCCTCTCCCCGTCCACGGAAGGAAAGATCCTTTTGGGAGGTCTTGGTTTCTGCATGGCGCTCCTCTCCATCGTTCTCCGCAGAAAATCAGGATTCCTGCCGATCCTGTCGGTTCTGCTCTCCGTATTTTCCATGGCCATAGGCTTTTTGCTGCCGTCGCTTCGATTTTCCCGGTACTCCGCGCTTTTAGAGGATCCTCTGTCCTACATGCAGGAAGCGGATTCTGAATTTTCCTTTGGCGAGGCCCCGCTGGAGGCGGATCCTTTTGCAGGCGCAGAAGAATCGCAAGCCTCAGAGCTCTCCGAGGCGGAGCTTGAGGCAGGAATTTCCTATGAGACTCATATGCTGGAGAGGGAATTTCTCCTTATGGTTACCAACAACAATTCCATTACGGTTGATATCGATATTAATGTACCTTTTTATGGTGGAAATGGGGAGATGCTCACCCTTGAATACGGCGCTGTCCGCTGCTGCCAGCCTGGCGAGATTGGGATTGCACGCATCCAGCTTCCCCGGGATCCGTCAGCCAATCCGGTTGCTTACGACCACTACGATCTGGACTTTAATGTGTCGGAAACCTGGGAGGAACAGTACACAGAAAACTACGGCAGCTCCTTTACCATCACGTCCAATGTGGGCATTGACGGGAACATTTTAGCAAAGGTAGAAAATCCCACCGGCATCCATTTTTCCTCGGTTGATTTTTTCTGTCTCCTTTACCGCGGCGGAGAGGTCATGGGATATGCAGATACTACCCTGTTCGATCTGACCGATGAGGGATTCTTTGAATTCAACCTTCCGTTCACCCTGGATCCTGAAGATAGCAGCTTTGACGGCCATCAAATCCTGGTGCTGGAGACAGATCCCGAATATTAACCTACCGTAAACTGTTCAAGACGGCCTGCCATTCTTGACCGCATGGGGCGCCTAGAGCGTATTTTTATCTGACAGAAGGCTCTCCATGCGCCTGATTTCCTCCTCCTGGGACTCAAGGATGGTCTCCGCCAGCCCGCGCAGCTCCTCATCCGCGCCCTCCTCCGTATGCTCCAGGATGCTGCGGGCCATATCCGCCGCCATCTGATGGCAACGAAGCATCCCCCAGGCAAAGGCCTGGTCAATCGTATCCGGATCCTCCCCGGCTCTGCGGCTGGAGTCCTCCTCTGTGCCGAATATCCGGCTGCAGTCCTCCAGGTAGAGCGCCTCCTTCTCCTCGTCGGTTTCCTTGCTCTCCTGATACTGCTTTAGGAGGTCATTCATCTGATCCAGCTCCTCCTTCCGGGCTGTGACAATGTCCCTGGCAAGATCCTCTAATTCCCGGCTCTCTCCCCCGTATTTCAGATAGCTCTCCGCCATGGAAACCTCGGCCTCGCGGTGGGGGATCATCCCCTTCAGGAAATCAATGGGCGCGCTCCCCGACGCCTCCCGTATCAGCATTTCATCCTTCATGCGCCGTATAATGGCGGCCTCCTCCGTCATGTACTTGTCCCGCGCGCTGCCGCCGTTTAGCGCATCCGCCAGCGTGCCGCCCTGCTCATTCCCCTGCGCCGATGCCTCACGCCTCCCGGCCAAAAGCACTGCGGCCAAAATAACCGCAGCCAGGATTGCCGCTCCCGCCGTTATCCAGAATCCTTTATTACTTTTCATATGGTCATCTCCATCTCTTTATAGAGATAGTATCTGCCGGGAGACGGCGGATTATTCGCCGGGGCCGCCCGGCGGATTGCCTGCGGCCTGAAGGGGCGCAAATTTTACACAAATTTTTCATAAGCTTCCCGCAGGCTATGGTATGATGGAGATAGAGACCAAGGGCGCAGGCCCAAAAGAAAGGCAGGAAATGCGTATGAAGCAAGAGGAAAAGCGCGAAAAACGCTGGGAGGAAAAGCGGCGCCGGGAAGAAGGGCAGACCGATGAGGGAAAGAAGCGCAGAAAGCGCATTTTTTTGATCGTCATCACCGCCGTAATCCTGTTTGCTGTCGTGCCGGCAGTTGTCCCCATCCTGCTGTATACATCCGTGCAGATAGCGGACAGCCGGGAGATGTCCGCTGGCGCGGGGGATGAAATCGGGGCGAATGAAACTCCAGCCGATGCTCAGACCATAGAAAACGCAGGGGCTGCCGGCAGCGAAAATGCGGCTGCCTATGCATCCGCTGCCGCCCTAAAGGCCGCTGTCTCCTGCCGGGAGTATGTCCTGCCGGAGGAGCTTCTTTTTCTCTGCATCAACGACAACTCCGTCACCGTTGATATAAATGTGAATGTAGTGTTTTTTGATGAGGCCGGTCAGCTTCTCTCCATCGAGGACGCAGCCGTCTGGAGCTGCGGCCCCGGGGAGCGGGCTGTGGCCACCGCCCGCCTTCCGCACGACACCGAATACAATCGAATCCCTTTTGATCACTACGATCTGGAGGTCACGGTTGAGGAGACCTCCGAGTCCATGCTGCGAAAAAATTATGGGCCGGAGCTCACGATCACTTCAAATATCGGGACAGAGGGCACTGTCTTGGCCATGGTGGAGAATCCCACGGGGATCACATTTTACAGGGTCCGCCTCATCTGCCTCTACTACCAGGGGGACAATGTGGTGGGCTACAGCACCAATTACCTGGAAAATCTGTCGGATCGGGAGGCTGTAGAGTTTTATACTCCCAATGACCCGGAATTAAACCCCATCCCCTTTGACGACTATAAGATTCTCGTGACGGATACGGAGATCCGGTGAATTCTGTGTATGGCGCAGATCGGACATTACAGCTGATTTTGGATCCCGCAGCCAAAGGGCCGGCAGAGCATCCCATTCGCCCTGCCGGCCCTATTTGACCGCCCTGCCGCCCCATTTGACCGCATTGCCGGCCCCACAGGACAGCTGGATATAAACCTCTTTAAATGTTCTTTAAAACTTCATCAGCGCCTCCAGATCGCCCTTCATCACCGTGGCCCCGCCGATCTTCACGCTGCGCACCACGTCCACCATGGTCACGCCGTTGAACTCGGAAACCTGGCGTTCCTCCGTGCGCTCCTTGCAGTTTTTGCGGATGTAGCCAAGGACCTCCTCCTCCCGCTCCTTCTCAATGCAGACCATGAGGGTCACATTTGTCTTGTTGAGGTAAAGTCCCGTGGTGCAGAATCGGGTGGCATGAATTTTATTTCTTATAAATTCCCGGGAAAGCCCCGGATAATCCTGTTCCTGAACAATGATAATCAAAAGCTCCATAGCCAGCGCTCCCTTCCTCTTGTACTCGTTTACGCCCTATTATAAAGCTTTCGCTTCTCATCTTCAAGTTAAAAACGCATATATTGGGTTCAACCTCATCACTGCATAAACAGGCTCGGCAGCAGCAGGCTTGCCTGCGGCACAAAGCTGACGATCAGCAGAGTAACGATCATGCACAGATAGAAGGGAAATGTTGCCTTCACAATCCGTTCAATTGAAACCTTGGATACTGCGGAGCCGATAAACAGCACCGTCCCCACCGGAGGAGTCAAAAGCCCAATTCCACAGTTGAGCACAATGATAATACCGAACTGCACCGGGTCAATTCCAATGCTCTCTGCCAGAGGAAGAAGGATCGGAGTCGCAATAAGAATGATCGGCGCCATGTCCATGATGCAGCCCAGGAAAAGCAGAATCAGGTTGATCAGCAGAATCAGCACCACAGGATTGTCCGACAGGCTGGTGATCGCCTGGCTGGCCAGATCCGGCATGTGCAGATACGTCAGGCAGTATCCAAAGATGCTGGAGGTGCCGCACAGAAGCAGCACAATAGAAAGTGTATCAATACACTCGCTGATCCCCTTCCACAGACCCTTCCATGTCATTCCCTTATAAATATAAATGCTTACCAGCGCACTGTAAATAACCGCAATCGCCGCCGACTCTGTAGCTGTAAACACGCCGCACACAACGCCTACAACAACGATGAGCATGGCCGCCAGCGCCCATATGGAAATGCGCAGCTGCTTAAGAAGAACGCGCAGGCTGAAGGGATCTCCCTTGGGATAATTGCGCTTTACAGAAATAATATGACAGCCCACCATCAGGGACACTGCCAAAATCGCGCCCGGCAGATAGCCCGCCATGAAAAGCGCGCCTACCGAGACACCGCCTGCCGCTGTCGCATAAATTACCATGTTATGGCTTGGGGGAACCAAAAGCCCCTCCACCGAGGAGGTAATCGTGATAGCTGTGGCAAAATCATCGTCATAGCCCTGATCCACCATAATGGGAATCAGGATACTTCCCAGGGAGGCCGTATCCGCTGCCGCTGAGCCAGATATTCCTCCAAAGAAATAAGAGTCCAGCACGTTCACCATTGCCAGGCCGCCCCGCATCCAGCCCACACAGGCATTGGCCAGAGCAATCAGCTTTTCCGCAATTCCTCCCTGGCCCATCAGAGCACCCATGGTAATAAAAAAGGGCACGGCCATCAGAGAAAAGGAATTGAGTCCCTTCACCATCTGCTGGCATACATTGCTCAGCGGGATATCCAGATACCATAGGCACAGCGCGGAGGAAATTCCTACCGCAAACGCAATATTCACCCGCAGGAGGATTAATACAAAAAATGTAATCAGCAGAATTGCTACCGCTGTTGTATTTGTAATCATTGTTTCCCTCCCTTCAAAGCCTTCACATGCTTACAGATCACTTCCAGCTGAAACAAAAAGATTACCAGGCCGGCAATTCCCACCGGAATATACAGCCAGAACCGGGAAAGCCAGGGAATACTGGTATACATGCTCCGCTCCCCTACCCGTGCTGCATACTGTATGCCCTCCACAAACATCAGTGCAGAAAATCCCAGCACCATCAAGTCGTCAAATACGTCCAATGTCTTTACCAGCATCTGCGGAAGATATTTATCCAGAGCCGTCATCCGCACATGTGCCTCCCGCCGGACCGCCAGCCCAGCGCTGATTAGCGCCATATAGATCATGCAGGTGAGAATGATCTCCTCACTCCATGCCCAGGCCGGCACAAAAGGTATGTACCGGCCCATAACCGCAAGCGTGGTGATGCCCACGTCGATCAGCAGAAGCACCTTGCAGACCACCATGACAAAATCATAGAGATGTGTATAAAATTTCTCAATCCTTTCCCACATGTTCTGCTCCTTTCCATCTATGCCTAGTTCAGATCAAGAATCTGCTGATACTCCGCCTCGTGTCCCGCTGTGTACTCGGAGATGATTCCCTCACACGCTTCCCGCCAGGGAGACTTATCTTCGATCTCCACAAAGGTGACTCCTTTTTCTATCAGTCTCGCTTTACTCTCCTCTTCTACCTGTCCGGAAAGCTCCTTGCAGTACTCACTGGTCTGCTTTCCCGCCTCCAAAATCGCATTCTGCTGATCTGCACTGAGGCTGTTCCAGGCCTCCTCCGTGATAATTACCTCGGAAGCGCTCATGGTATGCTCATCCTCAATCAGGTAGGGAGCAACCTCGTTAAATGCATTGGACTCATACAGAGCCGTAGGCTGATCTGCGCCATCCACCACGCCTGTCTGTAAGCTGGAATACAGCTCTGTAAAAGAAATAACCGTAGGACTTGCTCCCAGCTGCTCTACCACGCCGGTAAGAATCGGGTCTGTGGAAACACGAATCTTTAAGCCATTCATGCCTGAAATATCTGTAACCTCCTCCTTGGTAAAGAAATTCCGGAATCCCTCCTCCACAAAGAACAATCCCTTTACACCAAGGCCCAGCTGAGACGGTTCATCCAAAATCTGCTGGCCGATCTCGCTTTCCGCAAACTTCCAGTAATGATCCCGGCTCTCAAAAATAAAGGGAACGCTGGGGAGAACCGACAGCTCCGTGCCGTAATTTGTCAGGGAGAATACAGAAATTCTCGCCATATCTACGGTGCCTCCGCCTGCAGTCATGCCGTCCAGCACATCACTCTCCGCCCCCAGAACACCGCTGGCCTGAATATCAATCGCGATCGTATTGCCCGAAAGCTCTGCCACCTTATCCCTAAAGAATTCCGCCAGCTGCCCGTCCAGCGAGTCAATGGGATTTACCTCTGCCCATGTCAAAATCACCTGCTCCCCGGCAGGAGCTGCTTCCTCACCAGCTGCCTCCTCGGAATTCTCTGCAGGAGCCTCCGCTGCCTGTGTCTCCGCAGCGGCTGCTGCGGCCGTTGTTTCCGCCTCACTGCCCGAACCGCATGCCGTCAAGCCCCCGCACATCACTGCTGCCAAAAATAACGCTGCCACTCTTCTTTTTTTCATTAAGATACCCTCCTATCCGCATTTTTGTCTTTTGATTATAAGATCCGCCTCCATCAGTGAAAATACTCCACCTCAAAGCCCACAACCTCTCCCAGCTCAATCAGCTCCTGCACATGATTTCCATACACAATCGCCTGGTGATGACCGTAGCCGCCCTTTGCCAGTGCCTGGCGGAATTGTCTTGCGCCGCCTTCTACCTCATAATACACAGCGGGACTGCAGTACACGGGCCGGAATTCACATCCCAGGGTATGCCCCACTGCCACCATCATCCTTGTACCCTGACGGTTGAAACGGCCGAAGGTCACAATCTGGCCCTCCTCCTCAGCCATATTCACATGGTAATGTCCGCCCCAGCCCTGTGTTGTAAAATGTGCCATCTCATAATCCTGCGGTTCAGCATCATAGCCCCGCATCCTGCGGACTGGCACCGCATGGTGAATCTCGAGCACATCATGGTCAAAGGTCTGTCCCGGCTGTGTCAGAAGCTTCGGCATTCCCAGCTGCTCCAGAGTCCTGCTTCCCGCAAGCACCAATACGGGATTGCCCATGTAAACGCTCTGGCGGGTCAGGTACATCATCATCATCATTGCCATCCATACTGCCAGATCCTCCTCACAAGCAGAGGGAATCCGATCATCCTTATTGAGGGAATGGGTCATGCAGGGAACAAACTTATATCTCTGCGGCAGACGGCTGGCGCAGAGCTCCTTGCAGGGAGTTGTAAATGCATTGCAGTCGTAGCGCTCCATCATCTTGCGCACTGCATGGAAATACCGCAGGTCCTGGCACAGGTATTCCTTTGTAATATCCGTCTTTTTGGCCCCTGCAAGCAGCTCCTCCGCCTCCTTCTCTAACTTTGCATCCACCGGCGTATCCAAAAAATATTTTTCAATCTGATGAAAATCGATCCGATTGTTACGGATTCCATAGCGCATAAAGAGCTTTGTCAGGTCGCAGCAGCTGGTATTCACTGAGGCCGGTGTCTGCTCCGTGTTGGAAAGAATTAGGATTTTTGTGTTTGCCACTGCCTTGCGGACCTGAAGATTTACCAGCAGCCGATTATACTCCTCATAGTCGTGGGCCATATACGCCTCCAGGCCGATATCCCTGTAAAATCCCACAAGATCAATGGGAGTCGGCCCCAAATTGATCATGGAAATCGGCTTTCCCAAGCGCTCGATTCCCGGCACCCGGTAGGTAATCAGGTACAGATCCACCTCGTGATTCTGAGGAATCAGCTTATCAAATTCCGAATCCCGCACCACAAAGCTCTCGTCAAATTCCAGGTATACGGGATCCATCAGATGACAGCGGGTAAGGTCCAGATTGCTTTCCAGCTCCTCCTTCCAGATCTTAAACTGCTCCTTTCCCACTCTTCGCTCATACTCGGGTGTTCCTTCCTCCTGCACGCCAACCCGGCAGGGCCCCTCCCACCAATCTGAATGCACCAGATTGCTGAAAATCGGTCTCACATTTACCTTCACATCCATCGCGTATTTCATAGCCTGTGTTCTCCTTTTTATCATTTATAAGCTGCCAGCTTTTGATAGCATTTAGCAATCCCGTTTACCTTAATTTCCTTATAAATTACGGCATCCGATATATATGTGAGAAACAGAGGCGGACAATCCCCTGCCTCACCGGCTGGACGGCCGTCATACATTTCCTTCAGGATATATAAAATCCCTCGTACCAAAAGAGAGTCGCTGTCCCCCGCAAAATATATCCGGCCCTCCGTCTGTCTGACCCTGCACCAGACAGCCGCCTGACACCCCTCGATCCGGTACGCAGCCTGCCGCAGTCCTTCCTCCTGCTGCAGCCGCATTCCCAGCTGTAAAAGATATTCACACTGGGACTCTGGATCCTCCAGCTGTTTAAACGCCTCTATATACTGCGCCTCAATTTCCCGAACGCCCTTATCCTCTTTTCCCATATGTCATCCCTCAAGCAGGCGCCGAAGCCTTGCAAGAGCCTTATCCAATTCCTCCTGTGTATTATAGATTCCAAGAGAAATCCGGCACAGGCTCTCCTCCCCCATCCGACTCATCAGCGGATACGCGCAGTGCGACCCGCAGCGGACCGCGATGCCGCTGTTTCCCAGCAGAACGCCCAGATCATAAGCTCCCAGCCGGTCCGATGCAAACGCAATCAGCGGCGAACGGGCATCGGTTCCCTTGATGCGGATGCCGCGTATATTTCCCAGTCTGCCTCGAAAGCTCTCCGCCAAATCCGCTTCCCTCTCCGTAAGCCCTGCAAAATCCCTGCTCCTTAAATATTCCACTGCCGCGCCCAGCCCCAGCACGCCGGCAATATTCTGGGTCCCCGCCTCAAACTTCTCCGGATCCTGCCTGTATTCCGGCAGCCCTCCATCTCCCCTCTTCACCATGCCCCCTCCGTAGAGATACGGGCGCATTTCCTCAAGCAGCTGCCGTTTTCCGCAGAGCACCCCTGTTCCCATGGGTCCGTAAACCTTGTGCCCGGAAAAGCAGAGAAGGTCACAGTCCATTTCCCGTACATTTATGGGGTGATGGGCTGCCTCCTGAGATGCATCCACAAATACCCTTGCTCCGGCTCGGTGCGCCTCCTCGATTATCCTCCGCAGCTGCGGCCTGAACCCGGTCACATTTGACATGGCAGTAATCGCAAGCATCCGCGTTCGGCTGTCAATGCACCCCATAACCGCTTCGGGATTCAAGCTGCCGTCCGGCTCCGCCTCTGCTGTCCGAAGGGCTGCACCGAATCGCTCACACTGATGCTTCCAGGGAAAATAGTTGGAGGAATGCTCCAGCTCTGTCACCACCACATTGTCTCCTCTATCCACCCAGGTTTCAAAAAAAGCCGCCGCTGTCAGATTCACAGCCTCCGTGCTTCCCTTGGTAAAAACAATTTCCTCTGCCGCAGACGCTCCTATCCAGTCCGCGATTTCCCTCCTGACAGCTTCATATGCATGCTCTGCTTGTGTGCTTAGAGGATACATGCCTCTGTGGATATTCGCGTTCTCCCAGGCATAGTACCGACAGATCCTATCGATCACAGCCTCCGGCTTCTGCGTGGTAGCAGCATTGTCCAGATAGATAAGAGAGTCCCCCCTATTTTTCAAGATAGGAAAATCCTCCCGAAGCTCCCTCGGCTCCATGCTGTCCCTCCTCTCTCAGCCTTCTCGAAGCTGCTTCCCCGCCCGCTCTGCCAGATCCTCTATCGTTTCGATCTCCACAGCCTCCTCGTCGGTAAAATGAATCCCCAGTCCCTTTTCCACAAATAGAATCAAGAGCACCTTTCTCTGTGCTGCCAGGCTGGTTTGATGACAGTCATACCTGCGGATCTGCTTTTCGATCACAGCGTCCGGAAGATTTTGGCTTTTTAAATCCTGGCGCTTGATGCTCATAATCACCAGCCTTCGTATATTCGTCTCCTCTGTCTCCGGAATCATCAGCTTTGTGCAGACTGCCGTCTTCAGCTGCCTTACCAGCCATTCTCCGCTGCTGTTCCTGCCCTCTGACTGTATATTTGCTAAAATTGCTGCGGCCTCACGAGCGGCCCTTACAATATCTTCTACCATCCCCTCTGCCCTTCCCCTTCCTCTGCCCTAATTATAAACAAATCCCCCGCTTGTTTTTTTGCAGTTTATGTTATTTTTTTGCATTTTCTTCAAAATATGTTATACTGGTATCGTCAATTTTTATATTTTCAACAAAAGGAGCACGCATGAAACCAGCATATTCACCCTACATCGAACGTTTTCCCGAGGATTTTTCCGTTAAGCACAAGATCTCGGAGCATCCGGAAAAGAAAAATTTCCACCTGCACAAGCAGATGGAAATCGTTTTTTGCCTTTCCTCCAATTTAAAATGCAAATTTGAAAACGGAATTATCGCCCAAGTCCCCAAGGGAGGGATTATTCTCTTTGGCTCCATGGACCTGCACTACATGTTTACGGAAAATGGATCCGGGCTCTGTGACCGGTATGTGCTTTATTTTTCCTCTGATTATATTTCCCGCTTTTCTACGCCGGAAATCAATCTTTTGGAGTGCTTCTTTCTGAAAAAAAGCAACCAGCCTGCGGTCTTATCCATCCCGGAGGCACAGCAGGCCGAGCTGCTAAGGCTTCTGGAAAAAATGGATTACTGCGAAAATCCGCCTGAAGGCGCACCGCCTCCTTACGGCGGAGCCCTGCTCACTCGGTTCCTGCTGGGGCAGTTTCTCCTGACAGTAAACCAGCTCTATTTCTCCCAATATGGCGGAAGAAGCCCCTCCTTTCATAATCACGCGGAGCTGGTGTATGATATCTATGAATACATTCAAAAGCACTACGCAGAAAGCCTGAGCACAGACAGCATCGCAAAGGCCTTTTTCATAAGCAAGACCCAGCTTTATAATCTCTTTAAGGAAATTTCGGGAACCACCGTTACCGATTATATCCAAGAATTCCGTCTATCCCGGGCAAAGGACTTTCTGATCAACAGCGAGCTGCCCATAGAAATCAT
>CALWMT010000016.1 GCA_944382045.1 uncultured Enterocloster sp.
GGAGTCCGTGATCCGCCCGTCGTCCAGTACCTGGAGCAGGACGTTGAATACATCAGGATGGGCCTTCTCCACCTCGTCAAAGAGCACCACGCTGTAGGGCTTGCGCCGCACCGCCTCGGTGAGCTGTCCGCCCTCGTCGTAGCCCACATAGCCGGGAGGCGCTCCGATGAGACGGGCCACGGAATGCTTCTCCATGTACTCGCTCATGTCGATGCGCACCATGTTGGATTCATCGTCAAACAGGGCCTCCGCCAGGGCCTTGGCAAGCTCCGTCTTTCCCACGCCGGTAGGGCCAAGGAACAGGAAGGAGCCGATGGGCTTGGTGGGATCCTTGATGCCGGCCTTGGACCGGATAATGGCCTCCGTCACCTTCTCCACGCCCTCGTCCTGGCCGACTACCCGCTTGTGAAGCACGGTATCCAGATGCAGGGTCTTGCTGCGCTCGCTCTCCGTCAGCTTGGCCACCGGAATCCCCGTCCACTTGGACACGATCCGGGCGATCTCGTCCTCAGTCACACTCTCATGGACAAGGCTCAGATCCTGGCTCTTTACCTTCTCCTCCTCAGCCGCCAGCTCCTTCTGCAGCTGAGGAAGCTTTCCGTACTGCAGCTCCGCCGCCTTGTTTAAGTCGTATTTCTGCTGGGCGTCCTGGATCTGCCGATTTACATTCTCAATCTCCTCCCGGAGAGCGGAAAGCTTATCCACGCTGGCCTTCTCATTCTCCCACTGGGCCTTCTTCGCCGCGAACTCGTCGTGAAGCTCTGCCAGCTCCTTCTGCAGATCCGCCAGACGGTCCTGGCTTAGGCGGTCCGTCTCCTTTTTCAGGGCGGCCTCCTCGATCTCCATCTGCATGATCTTCCGGCTCATCTCGTCCAGCTCCGCCGGCAGTGTGTCAAGCTCTGTCTTTATCATAGCGCAGGCCTCATCCACCAGGTCGATGGCCTTGTCCGGCAGAAACCGGTCGGAGATATAGCGGTCGGACAGGACCGCCGCGCTCACCAGGGCGGAGTCCGTGATCTTTACCCCATGGTACACCTCGTAGCGCTCCTTCAGTCCTCTTAGGATGGAAATGGTGTCCTCCACCGAGGGCTCATCTACCATCACCGGCTGGAACCGCCGCTCCAGGGCCGCGTCCTTCTCAATGTACTGCCGGTATTCATTCAAGGTAGTGGCGCCGATGCAGTGGAGCTCGCCTCTGGCCAGCATGGGCTTTAACATATTGCCCGCGTCCATGGCGCCCTCGGACTTGCCCGCTCCCACGATGGTGTGCAGCTCATCGATAAAGAGGATGATCTGCCCCTCGCTCTTTTTAACCTCCTCCAGAACGGCCTTTAACCGCTCCTCAAATTCACCCCGGTACTTAGCACCTGCCACCAGGGAGCCCATATCCAGGGCAAAAAGCTTCTTATCCTTCAGGCCGTCCGGCACATCTCCCCGGACAATCCGCTGGGCCAGGCCCTCCACCACGGCGGTCTTGCCCACGCCGGGCTCGCCGATGAGCACCGGGTTATTCTTGGTCTTTCGGGACAGGATGCGGACTACATTCCGGATCTCGCCGTCCCGGCCGATCACCGGGTCAAGCTTCTGATCCCTTGCCCGCTCCACCAGGTCATAGCCGTACTTCTCCAGGGTGTCATAGGTGGCCTCCGGGTTGTCCGACACCACCCGCTGGTTGCCCCGCACCGTGGACAGCGCCTGCAAAAACCGCTCCCGGGTGATGTTGTAGGTCCTAAAAAGCTCCTTGACCTCCTTAGAGGGATTCTTTATAAGGGCCAGGAACAGATGCTCCACGGACACGTACTCATCGCCCATGGCCTTGGCCTCGTCCTCGCCGCTCAAAAGCACCTTATTCAAATCATTGCTGATATAGAGCTGGCCGCCGCTCACCTTGGGCAGCTTCTCCAGGGCCTGCTTCACCTCATTCACAAACATGTCGCCCTGCACGCCCATCTTTGTCACAAGCTTTAAGATCAGGCTGTCGTCCAGGGTCAGCAGGCTGCAGAGAAAATGCAGCTCATCGATCTGCTGGTTGCCGTACTCATAGGCCAGCTTCTCGCAGTTCTGCACTGCTTCCATTGACTTCTGCGTAAATTTATTGATATTCATTGACCATTCCCCTTTCTCTCAGGTCCGCCCGGGAAAATCACCTGCGGATCTCCCGGGCGGGCCTTGGAATCATGGATTGTTTCTTTGTTCTAGTCGTAATATAACACATATTGTTAGCCAAGTCAATGGTTGAGTGCTAATTTCTTTAAAAAAATTATGTGTCTGTCACAGCTTCTTGTTCAGCACATACTCTATCCCGTCCTCGCGGGCATTGAGCACCAGCTCCTCCGGATATCCGGCCCTCTCCAGGGCCTTTATAGATTCCGTGACATCCCCCACGTCGTAATAAATGTGGGCATCGCTGTTTAGAATCACCGGCAGCCGGTATTCCTTTGCTATGGAAAGCCACCTAGCTGTATTCTCCGCCGCGTTCAGCCGGCCGGAACGCGCCACAAAGGAGGAATTGTTTACCTCCAAGGCCACCCTGTGCTCCAAAGCTGCGGGAATCAGCCGCTCGTACTCCAGAGGATAGCGCCCATCGTCCGGGTGCCCGATAATCTTTACATAGGGATTTTTCATCGCGCCGATGAGAGCGTCCGTGTTCTCCTTCGCGGTTCCCGGTTTAATGCAAGGCACATGGAGGCTGGCAATAACATAGTCCATCTTCTTTAAAACGCTCTCATCGAGGTCCAGGTTTCCCTGAGAATCCATGATATTTGCTTCCACACCGGTGTAAACCCGGATTCCCATAACCTCCCGCCGGATACATTTAAAATTGTTAAAATAGATAGCAGGAGCAGAGCCCGGCATGGCCGGTGCGTGGTCGGATATGCCGTAAGCGGTCAGTCCTTTCGCTGCGGCCTCCTCCAGATTCTCCTTGAAGGTGCTGAAGGCATGGCCGCTGGCTGTAGTATGTGTGTGTATGTCAAAATAAACTCTCATTATTTTCTACCTATGCACTCAGAGTAAGGGATATTCTGTCTCCTGGATTGTATTCCGTCTGACAGCTGGAATATACGGTGAGAATTTCATCATGATACTGGACGGAATAGTGAATTTCCCTTCCATTGTACTGTTTGTTTGTGATAACACCGGGAATCCCCTGGCCCTCAGGCTGAATGGAAAGCTGCTCCGGCCTTACTGGGTAGAGTCCCTTGGAGCGGAACTCCCGTGGAATCATGGGATTGCGCAGAAGGATGCCCTCCTGATCCACCCGGAAGGCGTCCTCATGCCAGGAGCCCTTTAACAGGTTGCAGCGGCTGACAAAGGTGGCAGCGAAGACGGTCTGGGGATCCATATAGATTTCCCTGGGAGTTCCGATCTGCTCCACAGCTCCGTCCTTCATGATGATAATCCGGTCCGCCATTGCCAGGGCCTCGCTCTGGTCGTGGGTCACATAGAGGATGGTTGCTCCGGTCAGCTTGTGAATATTCTGAATTTCACGGCGCATCTCAATCTTTAACTCCGCGTCAAGAGCACTCAAGGGCTCATCCATAAGCAGGATGGAAGGTTTTCCTACAATGGCTCTGGCCAGGGCTACACGCTGGCGCTGGCCGCCGGAGAGCTCGCCGGGCAGCCGGTCCGCGTAGGGCTTAAGCCCCGTACAGCTGATGGCCTGCTCCACCGCCTCCTCCTTCTGTGCGGCGGACATCCCCTTATGGCGCGGGCTTTTTAAGGGGAACTCCACATGCTGGCGCACTGTCATGTGAGGCCAGAGGGCAAAGGACTGGAACACCATTCCCAGATCCCTCTGCTCCACGGGGACCATATGGCCCTCCCCGGAGTAAATCTGATCATTCAGCCGAACAATACCGCTGGTTGGTTCAATAAAGCCTCCTACTATCCGAAGCAAGGTAGTCTTGCCGCAGCCGGAGGGGCCAAGTATTGCAATAAACTCAGAATTCTTTATATCCAGGTTAATTTCCTTGAGCACCTGGGTTTTGCTGAAGCTTTTTGTTACCTGCTGTATACGTAGGCTCATAGCCTCTTACCTCCCTTTCTGTGGTTATTAATTTTTTACGGTTGACCAGGCAATAGCCCGCAATCACCAGAACCGTTATCAGAACGGACATCGCTGCCGCCAGGTTATAATCTCCTCCCTGCTGGTAATTAAAAATCGTCAGACCGATGGTTTTGGTCCCAGCGGAAGCCAGCATCGAGGACAGGGTCAGCTCTGTCAGGGACGGAACAAATATCATAAATGCTCCTGACAAAATCGGACCAGTTATCAGGGGAAGCAGGATTTTGCACCATCTGGCAAAAAATCCCCTTCCGGAAGCCGCGCAGGCCTCCTCCATCGCCGGATCTACCGTTAAGAGCGCCGTCGTGCTTCCCTTAATCTGCAGCACCAGATACCGGGTGATATAGGCCACGATCAAGATGTTGATGGTTCCGTAAATGCCAGGGCGGAATCCGGGAATAGGCTCTACCCAGTGGAAAATCATGGACAGCGCCAGCACGATGCCGGGAATGGCATAGGTAAGGGATGCGCATTTTTCCAAAATCTCCGCCGCGCGGCTCTTCCTTCTCAGCTTGGCGTATGCAATGGCCGTACCGGCTATGATGCAGACAACCGTGGTTACAACAGCCAGGGTCACGCTGGTCCTGATCGCGGAAACTACGCCGCGATTATGGAATACAAAGGCGAAGTTTTTCAGAGTCAAGTTTTCCGGCGCAAATTCCAGGCCGTAAGCCTTCAGGAAGGAGGACGCCACCATGGAAACCATGGGGATGATGTTGAGTACCAAAAGCAAGCCCAACGTTCCCCATTCCAGACCGAGCCGAATCGGATTTCTGAAATATACCCGGACGGAATAGTCTTCCTTTATGCTGTCAAGGGAAGCACCTCTCTTGACAAAGAACCCTTCCAGCAGGGTTCCCGCCACAGCAATGACAGAGAGGATCATAGACAATGCCGCCGCCAGCGGAAAGGCATTGGGACCAAAGCCAATGGCATTCTCATAAATGTAGGTGCTCAGCACTGGTATTCCCGAGGAAATTCCCAAAAATGCCGGCACAGAGAAGTTATCGATGGCGGAAAGGAAGGCCAGCACACTCCCCGCAGCAATAGCAGGGGCGGCGGAGACCATATTGATTTTGAGCATAGCCTGGCGCTGCGAATAGCCGCAGGCTCTGGCTGCCCATTCCATATCCTGGGGAATTTTTCGCAGCATGTGAACTACATTCACATATACAATGGGAATGTTGCAGAATCCCAGCACTAGGATGATTCCCCCCATGGTATAGATATCCACAGCCGGAAGGCCCAGGGAGGTCAAAAGCTGATTGAAGGCCCCCCTGGAGCTCAAAAAGCTGCTCCAGGAGAGGGTGATGATGTACGAAGGGATGATAAAAGGCAGAAGTATCAAAAACTCAATCAGTCCCTTGCGCTTTACATTGCTGTATGCGGTGAGGAATGCCAAACCGCTGCCAAAGATAGCAGCCAGCGCGGTGGAAGTCACAGCAATGACTATCGTATTGGCGATGGCTTCCCGAGTACGTTCCTCTGCCAAAAGCGCAATGAAATTATCCAGGCCATATCCGCCGTCCTCCAGGGTAACTCCCATGATCAGGAGGCGTGCCAAAGGGAGCAGAAACATCAGGGCAGCCAGCAGATAAAGCGCTGTCTGAACGGCTGCCGCCCCTGCTTTGCGTGTTATCTCCATGTCAGCCTCCCGTACTTACTGGAACATCGCGCTGAACTGTTCCTTGTCAGCCTCACGGTTCTGGTACAGCTCCTCGGTATCCCAGGTTAAAGGTGTGATATCATCGATGCTTCTCATTCCTTCGGGAACCGCCACACCGCTCTTAACAGGAGTATAGCCAATCTCAGAGGTCAGTGCCTGTCCCTCGTCGGAGAGTACAAAGTCCACAAATGCCTTGGCGAGAGCCTCGTTTGCCGTGCCGCTTACAATTCCGATGGGCTCGGTTACAGCAGGAGATCCCTCAGAGGGATATACAAATTCCACAGGGGCTCCATCATTCTTGGAACGGATAGCCATGTAGTCAGCCAGCAGTCCGCAGCCCTGCTCACCGGCCACGATCGCGTTCTGAACAGTTCCGTTGCCCTGGCCGACAGTGATTCCATTATCCTTTAATGCCTGATAGTATTCCCATCCAAGGCCCTCTGTTCTGGTCAATACGCCCAGGTTGTATGCGGCAGCGCCGGAATAAAGGGGGCTGGGCATAATCATGCTGTCCTTATAATCAGCCTTTGTGAGATCCTGAAAGCTTGTGGGAGCAGTGGAAACCAGATCTGTGTTGTAGGCAATGCCGGTGGTAATAACCTTGGTTCCGGTGTACATATGGTCCTTGTCAATGTAGGTATCCGGGATTCCCGCAAGCTCTGGGGACTCATAAGCCATCAGCAGATCCTGCTCCTTTAAGGTCTCAAAGGTTACATCGTCAGCCACCAGCAGTACATCGGCCAGTACGGAGCCAGCCTGCTGCTCTGCCAAGACCTTGCTCACCACTTCCTCTGTTCCGGAGCGGAATACATCTACCTGGATGTCCGGCCACTTCTCATTGAATCCGTCGATCATGGCCTGGATATCCTCTTCCGGCTGAGAGGTGTAAAGTGTGATGGCGCCGGAAAGCTCCTGAGGTGCCTCCTCAGATGCGGCCTCTGGGCCCTCCGCCTCGCTTCCGGCCTCGGAAGCTGCCTGGGCAGTGGTCTGTGCCTCTGTCTGTGCAGCCGTGGTCTCAGCTGCTCCGCTCTGACATCCAGCCAGAACTGCCGCTGCCAATCCTGCTGCTACGATTCCTGCAAATTGCTTTTTCATTTTTTTCTCCTCCATTAAAAATATTTTTAATAAATGCTGTTTCCTTTTTTGCTTTGGAAAAATTCTCCCCTGTGTCAAATCCTTCGATGACCATGGGAAGCTGGTACGAAGCCAGCCTGGGAAGAAGATCTCCCATATCATAATCGCCTTCGTATAAAGGCGTATGAAGCAGTTTTCCTTTCCGGTTGCTGATATGTATCTTAGAAATTACCTGATGATAGTCCCGCAGAGTATTCAAAGCCTCCTCTGCGCTGTCACAGTGGGCAATGTCCAGCGTATAGACAAACCGCGAAAACATTTGGCCGCATACCCGTTTCATCGCCTCCATGTCAGTGACAAACTCTTTTGGAATCTTTTCCATAATTTCCAGAGAAACATCAATTCCATGCCGCTCGGCATACTCCAAAATTTTCTCCAGAGATTCCCGCAGGTACGCCTCATAGGGTTCACCCGCTCCCAGAATGGTTCGATGTCCGGGATGAACCGTCACCTCATCTATACCCAGCCGATCCGCCAGATCAATAGATCTTTTTACCTCCTCTACAGACTGCGTGCGGATGCCTTCATTGATAGAAGCCAGATTTAAATCCCAGCTCTGACTGTGCACGCAGCCACGCAGGGGATACAAAGCCGCCAGCTTACAATATTCCTCCTCACGGAATCCTCGATAGAAAAAATGCTGCGCCCACAGTTCAATTCCATCCAGGCCAGACCCGCCCGCCAGATCGAATATTTCTTCCAGAGATCCATTCCAGAGAAGCGTTGAGCTTAAATAAATCGGAGCCATTTACATTCACTTCCTATTAATTGATGAAGCCATTATAACAGGACGTTTGTAAAGCTTCCTATCATGAAAGTGTAAAATATGAGTAAAAATATTTCATTTTATTATTATTGAAATTTTTATTGCATTTATGAAAAGAAAGGGATATACTATGCACAGAATACTTAAAAGGAAGAAGATTCTATATATGCTTAACGAACTGTACGAATCATGTAAAGAAAATTTGTCAAAATCCGATCATAAAATCTTCGGCTATCTGCTGGAGCACGAACAGGAAATCCAGGCCATCACTGCGGAGGAGCTGTCTCAGCGGCTTGGTATCAGCACGGCCACTATTTCCCGCTTTTGGTCAAAGCTAGGCTTTAAGAATTTAAAGGATTTAAAAAGGGCGTTGTACAACAGCCAGGCTGCCACGCCCTTCAGTCGGATGAATGCTGCCCTAAGCCAGTGGCAGGAGAGTGGAATCTCGCCGGATATGCTCCTGCACCGTCTTTCCGCTCAGATAGAGCGAACCTTTCAGGTGGTAAAGCCCGAGCAGCTGGACCAGGCCGCTCGAATGCTGACACAGGCCATCCATGTCTATCTGTTTGCTCCAGATGTCTCCTGTGGACTTGGCAGTATTGCCGCATACCGAATGCTTCGTTTAGGCATTCGTCTCATTCCTCTCCCCTCCGGCTCTCAGATCTACGATGCCATGATCAATCTAAAGCGCGGCGACCTGATACTCCTTTTCGGGTATTCTCGGCTTTTGACCGAGGTGCAGATCCTTCTCTCCTACAGCCAGGAGATTGGATACAAAACCATTCTCTTTACGGACCTCCTCGCCAATGATCTGCTCTCTCAGGCAGATTTGGTTCTTTACAGCTGCCGCGGAGAGCCCAATGACTATCATTCTGTAGTCGTTCCCATGATGCTTCTTGATCTTCTCATCATGAAAACCAGCCAGGCTGTAGGCGGCGGACTGGAAAAGGCGCAGAAGCTGCAGGAGCTGCGCGGACGGTATTCCGGGATGCTGAAGAGGTAGAAGACACAAAAATCCCGCAGCGCCTCTATAAGCCGCGCCGCGGGATTTTTATCTCTTCATCGTTTCAACGCCAGACAGGGCTGTCAGCGGATTCCCACCGCCGCAACCGTCCGACCGGTCAGACTTCCCTCATAGATGACGGTGATCGTGTCTCCTATCTGCACATCTCCAAATAGGCCGGGGCCCTCAAAGGCAAAAAAGGTGTTGGCCGGGTCTGCGGTATCCAAAACCACATGGTCCGCATCGCATTCCGATACGGTTCCGGTCAGCGTATAGATGGAAGCATCCTCCGTATCCATAGCATCCGCCGTGACAATCCGGGTGATAACCGGAAGATCCTCTGTATCCTCCAGGTCTCCATAGTAGGTAACCTCAGCCTCCGCTCCGGCATTCAGTCCTCCCTCGGTCACCTGCTGGCCGATCAGCGTATTAAACGTATAGCTCCCGTCCTCTGTCTCCAGTGTCAGAGTTCCGTCACCCACCTCAGCGATCGTGCCATTGATTACCTCGTCAGCCAATCCCTCCTCGGCCTCCTCAGCCGCAGAGAAAAGCACCTCGATCTCCAGAGCCGGCGTGGTATCATCGGAAAGCTTGGTGATATCGTAGGTCACCTCAACCTCATCGCCGACGCCAACTGCCTCAGCACCTGTCACCTCCGCCTCGGAAATGTCGAATTTTCTTTCTGTGCCCTCGCTGTCCGTCACCGTAACCAGAAATTCCTCTACCACATTCACATCGCCGTCAAAATAGTCAACCTCTACGTCCTCCTCCTCTGCGGTCTCCTCAGAGGAAGCCTGTGTGGTCTCCTCGCTCGGAGCAGTGGTCTCCTCTGGCTGGGAAGAGCACGCGGTTATTCCCAGTGCCAAGGCCATAACTGCAATTGCCAAGTAGGTTTTTTTCATAACAATCTCCTCTTCTCTTTTACAAACTATATATCTGGGGCCATGCAGCCTCAGGCTGCTGCGTTTTCCTTCAGAATCGCTGCATACATTACATAATACTACGGAATTTGTGTTTTTACTATGTCTTTTTTTTAAATTTTTCATAAAGAACGGAAACTGCGATTCCCTCCGCCTGTTTCACTGTCCTGCTTTCCTTTACTATTTATCAAGCATGGGAAGCCTCCCGGCATCCCGCTCCTTTTTCCTCTGCTTGAGCCATGTAATTCCCAGTACAGCTGCCCCCACGGCAATTCCAAGCAGACCTGCGGCAACCGTCAGCACAAAGCCGCTGTGCACCCAATACCAGAGAGGGTCTGCCTTCTCGTCAGGGCCAGCGGCTTCTTCCTCTGCTGAATCCGATGGCTTCACAGAAACCATCGTCTCCTTCACCGGCTCATATTCCATCCGCAGCTCATAGACTGCCGGCTCCTGCCATTCAAGCTCCCCCGCATAAACTGCCTCACAATCCCGCAGCAGCTTTTCTCCTCTGGCCAGCGCCTGACGGCAGGCCTGTCCAGACGGATCTGCATAGACATCTCCAGTCCACTCAAGCGTCAAAATGCGGTAATATTCCGGCGAAAGTCCCAGCATGCGCAGAAGCTCCGGTCCCCAGAGGTCTGTCCTGGCCGCCTCCGCACCGTTCACCGTGATGCCTCCCAGGGTATACTCCTGGGCACCATAGGCGTGAAAGGTAACGGGAACCTGAAAACTAGCATCCCACCACTCCCTCAGAATACTTTTCTCCTTTAGCGGAAGCTTTCCCATCTCCTGTTCTCCCGTCTCTTCATCATAGACCAGGATGCTTTCCGGAAGCGTCTCTGCCCCCTCCACCCCTTCATAGCGGATCCTTCTCTCCGCGCTCTCCCTGGTGCGCTTTCCTGGGACCTCCTCGATACTCCACCCCGACAGGCGGTATTCCTTTCCCTGCTCATCGGTCCAGGTCCCAGGCGGCTCTGAGAATTCCTCCCGTTCTGCGTCATTCAGCTGCCGGGTCATCACCAGCCTGTCCTGCTGCCCCTGATCTCCCCGCGCCTGCTCTGTCCCCAGAAGGCACAGCACAAAGGCCAGGAGAAGAATTTCTTTTCCTGTCTTTCGCCCCGCACAGCCCATATTTTCCTTACATATCCGCCTTCTCATAAACAATCCCTCCATTTTTCATAATCATTGCTCAATGGACAGGACAGTGTTCTGATACAGTCTGTAAAGTTGTCAAGGTTCTCTCTTTCAGCTATGTCAATGGGAAAAACGGTATCCGGAATGGATCTCCGCCCCTGTGCCCTGCGGCACAGGCAGATGGCCGGAACGGCCCTGTCTGTGAATAACATTATATCGGATTCCCTCCCCTGGCGCAAGGGGGAATTTTAAAAAACTGCAAAACAAAGCCATGCCTCCTTCTGCAGAAAGCATGGCTCCCTTTTCTTCCTTTTTATGCATCACCCGTTCAGAACGGCCCCGTACCGCCCCAGGAAGCTCTTGGTCCGCTCATTGTCCGAGGCAAAGATCTGCTCCGGCGTTCCTTGCTCCACGATCACCCCGTCCGCCATAAAAATTACCCGGTGGGAAATATCCTTTGCAAAGGCCATCTCGTGGGTGACAATCACCATGGCGATATCCAGATCCGCCAGGGATTTGATCACCTTCAGCACCTCCCCGGTGAGCTCCGGATCCAGGGCCGAAGTAGGCTCGTCAAAAAACAGGATCTTCGGGTTGAGCGCCAGGGCCCGGGCGATAGCCACCCGCTGGCACTGGCCGCCGGAGAGCTGGCAGGGGTAGGCCTCCGCCTTGTCCTCCAGGCCCATCTTCTTTAAAAGCTCCATGGCCTCCCGGCGGACCTCCTCCTTATCCCGCTTCTGCACGTGAACCGGGGCATCCATCACATTTTTCAGCACAGAAAAATGCGGGAAGAGATTGAAATTCTGGAACACCAGCCCATACTGGCTGCGAATCTCCTTGAGCGCGTCCTTCGGCGCATAGCAGACCCGTCCGTCCGCCTCAGACCACACAGCCCTCTGCCCCAGATAAACCACCTCGCCCTTATCAAGCGTCTCCAGCATCGTGGCGCAGCGCAGCAGGGTGGACTTTCCCGATCCTGACGGGCCGATAATAGAGAGGATCTCCCCCTCCTCCACATGTATGGAAATGTCCTTCAGCACCGGCAAATCCCCGAAGGACTTTTCCACATGATTTAACTCCAAAAGCTTCATAATCCCCAATCCTCCTGCTTTAACGGTAATAATCCAGCTTCTTCTCAAACCATTCCATAGCCACGGCCACTACCAGGTTAAATATATAGTAGAACAGGCCTGCCGCCACAAAGGGAATCATGTTGGTCTGGGAGGCCGCCAGGGCCTTCGCGATGGAGAACATCTCTGCTACGCTTAAGGTAAACGCCAGGGAAGTGTCCTTCACCAGCGTAATCACCTCATTGGTCACAGAGGGAAGGATTCTTTTTATCACCTGCGGAAGGATGATCTTGAAAAATGTCTGGAAGCGGCTGTAGCCCAGGATATAGGCGGCCTCATACTGCCCCGCCGGCATGGACTGGATGCCGCTCCGGTAAATCTCCGCAAAATAGGCGGCATAGTTGATGGAAAATCCGATAAATGTGGCCCAAAGGCGGTAGCTGGTCCCCACCCGTATTCCAAAGAGATAATAGGGGCCGAAATATACCACCATGAGCTGCAGCATCAGCGGCGTCCCGCGCATCACGGATATGTAGACCTTCACGATAGACTGAAGGACCTTGTTTTTCGACATGCGGCCGAAGGCAATCACAAGCCCCAGGGGAAGAGAAACCACCAGAGTCACCACAAAAATCTGGATGCTGATTCCCATTCCTCCCGCCAGCTGCATCACCATCTGCTGGATTGTCATTTTACCCATCTTCCTATACCTGCCTTTATTCTAACTCTTATTCCTCTGCCGCAGCGGCCTCGGTCTCCTCAGCAGCCTCGCTTCCGGCTTCGGCCTCGGTCTCTGCATCAGCTGCCGTCTCCGCCTCAGCGTCTGCTGCTTCGGTCTCTGCATCAGCTGCTTCTGTCTCAGCGGCCTCAGCCTCCGCTGCCTCGCCGCCGTCCTTTCCGATGGTGGTCACGTCCTCGCCGAACCACTTCTCAGAGATCTCCGTCAATGTTCCGTCCGCAGCCATCTCCTCCAGTGTGGCCTGCACCTGATCCCGAAGCTCGGTGTTGCCCTTCTTGAAGCCCACGCCGTACTCCTCAGCGGACAGGGTATCCTCCAGGATGATGAAATCTGCATTTCTCTGCTGAATCTGGTATCCGGCCACAATCACATCCATGGCGATGGCGTCCACAGCGCCCTGCTCCAGGTCCATGAACGCGGTATTATAATCCGCTGTGGTGAGCAGCTGGGCAAAGGTCGCCGTCAGATCCGGTACCTCCTTCAAAGCGGCCTCAGCGGAGGAATCCACCTGGCACTCCACCACCTTGCCGGCCAGATCCGCCTGGCTGGCGATGCCGGAATCCGCAGCCACCACAAAGACCTGCGTGTTTTCCATGTAAGGCTCGGTCCAGGTGTAGTCCTCCTCCCGGCCTGTCATGGTAAAGCCGTTCCAGATACAGTCAATATTTCCTGCATCCAGCTCCATATCCTTGGCGTCCCAGGCAATGGGCTGCGGCACAAACTCCAGCCCCAGACGGGAAGCCACCTCAGCAGCCAGCTCCAGGTCAAAGCCGGTAAATTCCCCGTCATCTCCGATAAAGCCCATAGGCGGGAAATCCTGGTCGAAGCCGACGATAAAGGTTCCGCCCTCTGACGTCTCCGCCTCGGATGCGTCCTCGGCCTCAGCCTCCTCGGAAGCCGCCTCCGTCTCCTCAGCCGCTGTCTCTGCCGCTGTCGTCTCCGCCGCCGTGGTCTCCTCAGCCGCACCGCCGCAGGCCGCCAGGGAGAGGGCCATCACAGAGGCCAACGCCGCGCACAATACTCTCTTCTTCATAATACAGTCCTCCTCGCAATCGCATTTTTATGTAACCGTTCAGACGGCTGTGCCGGATGATCCCGCCCAGGCACAGCCCTTCAAATTTGGCACGCTATCATATTAGCATAATAAAGTGACGATGTAAAGAGAAAGATGGCGCCGCCAGCCGCTGATTTTGCGGCACTGTCTGCAGTCCGCTTTACAGCGCTGTCCGCGCCCTCCTTCCGGGCCTTCACCTCCGCCTGGCATCCATCCAGAATCCCAGCACCGCCGTAATCCCCTCAGTCACAGGAAATGCCAGCCAGACCCCTGTCATCCCCCACAGACCGGCCATGACAAAGGCCGCAGGGACAATGAGGAGCAGGCCCCGCAAGAGGGATACCACATGGGCGGGAATCACCTTCTCCACAGAGGTAAAGTAGGTAGAGAGAATCACATTGTACCCCATAAACAGGATTGCGGTAAAATACAGCTTAAGCCCAGGCACCGCAATCTCCTGCAGCCGCAGATCATTTTCACTGTTGAAGATCCGTGCAATCGGGTCCGCCTCCAGGAAAATTCCCGCATAGAGCAGAACAGACAGAACCGCCATGGAGTACAGGGCCCAGGTCAGAAACGAGCGCTGGGCCTTTTTATTCCCCTTCCCATACTCCCTGCTGACAAGCGGCTGGATTCCCTGGGCGATGCCCGTATACACAGCGGCGATCACCAGGGACAGATTGGCCACCACCCCGTAGGCCGCCACCCCGGTATTTCCCGTAAGGCGCAGAATAATCGCATTGAACACGATGATCACGATCCCCGAGGAGAGCTGGGCCAGCAGAGAGGGGAAGCCCAGGGCCAGGTTATTTCGCACATGTGCAGCTGACAGTCCGGTCCGCACTGCGTGAAATCCCTTGGATGCCTTCAGCCAGTGGGGGGACATAATGGCAATCCCGATAACCGGGGCCAGGCCCGTTGCCAGGACCGCGCCGAAAATTCCCATTCCCAGCGGGAACATAAACACATAGTCCAGCACAATGTTGGAAAAGCTTCCTCCCGCCGTGGCCGCCATGGAGAGCTGGGGGTTCCCGTCGTTGCGCACATAGCACACGAAAATGTCGTTCAGGATAAATGCCGGCGAAAACAAAAGGAGCACCTGCATATAGGTCCTGGACATGGCAAATATCTCCTCGTCCGCCCCCAGAAGGGCCGCAAGCTCCCCGGAGAAAAAAAGCCCCAGAGCCGCGAACAGGACAGAAAAGCCTGCGGCCATATACAGCGTGTTGGTAAACATCTCATCCGCCTCCCGGTGGGCGCCCCGGCTCCTGCAGATGGAAAAGCGGGTCGCCCCGCCCATGCCCAGCATAAGCCCGGTGCCGTGGATGAAGTTATATACCGGTATCGCGATATTTAAGGCCGCAAGCCCCTCTGTCCCCAGGCTCTTGGACACAAAAAATGTGTCGGCCAGGATATAGCAGGAAAGCGCCAGCATACCGACCACGCTGAGGGCGGTATACCTGGCGTATTCCCTGAAATTATAGGTCTGATCCATTGGTCTCCTCGTAACAGTCCGAGCTGTTACCTCTCCTCTGTCAAAAAATTTCCGCATCCCTCTCAAGGATCTTACGCACCCCGCCGAGCGTGGGCACCACAAAATCCGGCCGCACCTCCTCCGGGAGGGGCTGCCCTCCCGGATTGTACCAGCACACATGGCAGCCCGCTCCCAGGCCGCCCTGGATATCTGAGGTGAGGGAATCTCCCACGAGAAGGGTCCGCTCCGGCAGAATGCCGGGCATCCTGGCAAAGCAGTAGTCAAAATACGCCTGCTGGGGCTTCTGGCTCCCCGCATCCTCGGACACGAACACATCCCGCACAAATTTGTCAATCCCTGAGAGTGCCAGCCTCTTATATTGGGTGGATGAGGTGCCGTTGGTCACAATATAGACCGCATACCGCTCTGCAAGCCAGGCGCACAGCTCCAGGGCGCCGTCCACAAGAAAGGCCGTGCTGTCCAGGCAGGACCTGTAAAAATTTTCCGCCTCCCTGCCGTCCGCCTGCTTTCCCAGCTCCCCGAAAAAGCGCACAAACCGCTCCGTCACCAGCCTGTCCTTAGCGATCTCTCCCCGCTCAAAGGCCTTCCAGAAGCTGTCATTGATTCTGTGGTAGGCATCCAGATACTCCTGCCGGGGCTCCAGCCCGTAGTGCTCCAACAGCTTTTTGATTCCCAGCGCCTCCGACTGGTTAAAATCCAGAAGGGTGCCGTCCACATCCAGAAGGATGGCGTCAAACCGCTTTCCCATCTTCGTCCTCCTCCCGGTAGACCTCCCGCCCCCCGCAGATGGTACGGACCACTCTGCCGGTAAGCCGCTCCCCCACAAAGGGGCTGTTTGCGGATTTGGAGGCAAAATGCTCCACGGTCCACTCCCTGTCCGGGTCGAAGAGAACCACGTCCGCAGGCGCACCCTTCTTAAGGCTTCCCGCCTCCAGCTTATAGAGCCTTGCGGGATTTGTGCTCATCTTTTCCATCAGCTCCAGGAGGGATAGATGTCCCTTCTTTACCAGATGGGTAATGCCCAAAGCCAGAGCTGTCTCCAGGCCGATGATGCCGCTGGGCGCCTGGGTGAGAGGCTTCTCCTTCTCCTCCCTGCTGTGGGGCGCATGGTCCGTGGCAATCATATCAATGGTGCCGTCCTTCAGCCCCTCAATCAGCATCTGGCGGTCCCTCTCGGTCCTGAGCGGCGGATTCATCTTTGCCAGGGAGCCGTGAGCAAGCACTGCCTCCTCGGTCAGGGAGAAATGGTGGGGCGTGACCTCCGCCCACACCTGGGCGCCCAGGCGCTTGGCAAGCCGCACCAGCTCCACGGAGGTTCCCGAGCTGATGTGCTGAATATCAATCCTGGCTCCTGTATCCAGGGCAATCATGCAGTCCCTGGCCACCAGGGAATTCTCCGCCAGGGCCGGGGATCCGTAGATGCCCAGCTTCTCTGAGACAGCCCCGTGGTTGATGCCGTTCTCCCTGATAAAGGTCTTGTCCTCCTCGTGAAAGCTCAGCACCGTGTCCAGGCGGGCCGCCTCCTCCATGGCCCGGCGCACAAAGGCCCCGTCCATCAGGGGAATGCCATCATCCGTGAACCCAGCGGCCCCGGCCGCCAGAAGGCCCTCCATATCGGTCAGCTCCCGGCCCTCAAAGCCCTTGGAGACAGCCGCACAGGACAGCACCCGGATTCCTGTTTTTCTTCCCTTTTCCAGCACATATTCCAGGGTTTCCCGGCTGTCCACGATGGGCCGGGTGTTTGCCATCAAAACCACCGTGGTATATCCGCCCCTGGCCGCAGCCCTGGCTCCGGTCTCAATATCCTCCTTGTAGGTCTGTCCCGGATCCCGGAAATGGACATGGACATCCACCAGCCCCGGCGCTGCCGCCAGCCCTCTGGCGTCAATCACCTGGACATTCTCCTCCCCGGCCCGGCGCGCCTCCTCCCTGCCAAGGCCCGCCGGATAGGTCCCGCGGATTTTTTCCCCCTCAATCACAATATCCCCTGTCATATCCAGCCCCTCTGCCGGATCCAGAATTCTTGCTCCCTCTATAACCAACACTGCCGCTCGCTCCTCTCTCCCTATCAAATCGTTTTCAAAAAACCGCTCCACCGGGCGCATACCAGCCTACTCCACCAGAAAGCTCTCGCCCCTCCGGTGAATCTCCCGTATTTTATCCTTATATTCCGCCGCGCAGGGCAGAGCCTTAAACCGGGCCGCCGCCTCAAAATCCCCCCAGAAATGCATGGGGAATACGGTATCCGCCCCAACCATCCGCATAAAATCATCCATACCCAGATAGAAGTCCTTCTCCTGCCTGGGGTCAATGAGCATAAAGGCCAGGTCAATGTGGGTTCCCGCAAGCTTCTTAAGCTCCGCGCGGAAGCTCTCCCGCATCTGCCGGTTATAGTCCTCCGACTCCCCCTCCCACACCCAATGGTTCAGATCGCCGGCATGGTAGATGGTCTTTCCCTCGGTCCGCAGCAGAAAGGCCACGCCCTCGTCTGTGGACTTAAAGGCTTTCACACACAGGGCCAAGGCCTCCGGATCCTTCTCAGCCTCCCGGGCATTCTCCTCATCCTGCAGGGAGCTTTCGGCATCCGCCGCCGCAGTGATCCCCCCGTCCTCCTTCCAGGAAAGCTCCAGGGTCTCTCCCGGCCCCATAAACCAGGTTCTCTCCCGCAGCTCCTCCGGCACCCGCTTCCTCCAGATGTCGTCCGACAGGATATAGTACACCTGGGGATGGCGCTTTGCCAGCTCAAAAATAACCGGAGAAAAATGATCCCCATGCCTATGGCTGGCGAAAACCAGAAGCGGCGCATCCGCCCGAAGCGCAGGGATGTCCCCCTCAAAATAGTCAAACAGCAGCGTCATCCGCTGAAGCTCCGCCAGAAAGCTGCTGTGATGGATATATGTAATCTTCATAAACGATATCTCTCCTTTCGCAAAAGGGCAGCCCTGCAGCATACATGCCGAGACGCCGCGCTCTACCCCGCCTGATAAAAGGTCTTCCACCTTCCGCTGGCATAGCGCCACACAAAGCAGATGACGCGCACCGCCCAGTCAACAACCATAGCTGCCCACACGCCCACAGCGCCAAGCCCCATCTCCACCGCCACGACATAGCTGAGGCCGATGCGGAATATCACCATAGACGCCACCGACACGCACATGGGGAAGCGCACATAGTTGGCCGCCCGGAGCACGTTCGCCAGGCAGAAGGAGGGAGGCCACAGCAGGATGGCGAAGCCGCAGTGAATCGCCACCAGCAGCCCGCCAAGGGCCTTCGCCTCCTCCGTGACGCCGTACAGGCGAAGGGTGAGGGGCAGGGTGAGAATTACGCAGAGACAGCAAAGTCCATTGATAATGTAAGAAACCTTCATCATTTTCCTTGCGTAATATTCCGCCTGCTCAAAGCTCCCTGCACCCACACACCGGCCGATAACCGTGATAATAGCCAGGTTCATGGCCTGCCCGGGCAGTACCCCCAGGCCGTCCAGGTTGTTGGCAATGGCGTTTGCCGCGATGGAGGACGTGCCGAACAGAGTAATAATCCCCACCACCAGCACCCGGCCAAGCTGAAATACGCTGTTCTCCACCCCATTGGGAATGCCGATGTGGAAAATCCGGCGGATCATGGGGAGGCTGATGTGCCGGCTCACCCCGATGTGGATATCCAGCCGCTTATTTCGCAGCCGGTACAGAAGGATAAAGCAGGCAGTCATCCGGGACACCAGGGAGGCCGAGGCTGCGCCTGCCGCTCCCCAGTGGAAAATGAAAATCAGCGCATAGTCCCCGATCACGTTGATGATATTCATTATAATGGAGGCCTCCATGGAAATCCGGGAATTTCCCATGGAACGAAACAAAGCGGCGCAGGAATTGTAGACCGCCAAAAACGGATAGGACAGCGCGGACAGAATCAGGTAAACGAGGGCGTTTGCCATCACATCCTCCTCCACGCTTCCAAAAAGCAGGGTGAGCAGCTGCCTGCGGAACAGGATGCTTCCCGCCATAATAACGAGGGACACCAGGCCAGTGACAAGCACCAGCTGGTCCGCAGCCTCGCAGGCCCTGCGGGTCTTTTTCTGTCCCAGGTACTGGGAGGCCACCACAGCTCCCCCTGTGGCCACTGCCGCAAATATATTGATGAACAGCACATTGATCATGTCCACCAGTGACACGCCGGAGGTCGCCGCCTCGCCCACGCTGGACACCATGATGGTGTCCACCATTCCCACAGACACCGCCAGTATCTGCTCCACAATCAGCGGAAAAATCAGCTGCCGCAGATCCCGGTTGGAAAACAGCAGCTCTCCTCCGTTCTTTTTCGTATTCATTTTCTTACACCTTCCTCTTGGGGCCCGTCCGCCTGCACCCCTAAGAGCCGGACCGGGTCTTCTCTATCCGGCTCTTTATCTCCTGCTCCTGCGCGTCAAAGAGCAGCTCCTTATTATACCGATAATACCTCTCGCAGTCGTACTCATTTAAGAACTCCAGCGCCCCCTGGCTGGTGTTGAGCTCTGTGACAAAAATCACCATCTGCTGTCCCCGGCCGAAGGCCGCCTCCATAAAATCAAAGGCGTGCTCCAGCCGGGCGCCGTTCTCCTCCTTCTCGGCCTCATAGCCGTCGCTTGCCTCCATGAAGCGCTCCCTGAGAAACTGCCAGGCAGCCTCCCCCTGCAGCTCTCCTGTGCGCAGGCCGTCTGCCCAGGCAGAAAGCCGCTCCTGGGCGCGCCGGTACACTCGGTCCTGGAGGCGGGTGAGGAGACCGCTCTTTTTCCTCTGCACCCGAAAGGCTTCCAGTTCCCGGCCCTGAGCCTCCAAGACTTCCCAGGGATTCCTGCACGCAGGCGCATC
>CALWMT010000017.1 GCA_944382045.1 uncultured Enterocloster sp.
ATGTACGGCCTTTCCTATATCGCCCTGTCCAATGAATCCAGCGCCAATGAGAGCACAGTGGCCGGAAGCACAGTGAACCACCAGTATTCCAAGAGCTTCAAATTTGAGATGGATTTTCACCGCTACAGGGAAAGGTATCTGCCGGGAAGCGCCTATTACTTCAGCCTTCTCAGGCCCTTAAGCGAATTCCAGATTGCGAAATATTTTGCCGGGCAGAAGCAGTACCACAGAGTGTTTCGAAGCTGCAACGCAGGCAGCAAGACGGATTCCTGGTGCGGCCGCTGCCCCAAGTGCCTGTTTGTCTATCTGATCCTCTCTCCCTTTTTGGAGAGCCGTGAGGTGGAGGCCATATTCGGGAGAAATATGCTGGAGGATGTCTCCCTCCGGCCAACCCTGGAGCAGCTCATAGGCATGCAGGAGGAGAAGCCCTTTGAGTGCGTGGGCAGCCGGGATGAGATAAATACGGCTGCGGTGCTTGCCATTGACCGGATGGAGCGGGAGGGGAAGGCGCTTTCGGCGCTTTTGGCCTTTTATAAGGACAGCGGAATGTATGAAGCGTACAGGGCGGCCGGAGACCCGTTTTCCACATACTTTGACGAGGAAAATCTGCTTCCCGGTCCATTAAAAGAACTGGTAAGGAAGGCCTGCGCCTCCCTGGAATAGGAGATACCCTTGATTGAGAAGATAGAGCCCTGGGTTAAGGGAAAAAAGGTATTGATTCTGGGCTTTGGACGGGAGGGAAAATCCACCTTCCGGCTGTTAAAGAAGCTCGGAATCTGCGAAAAAATAGATATTGCGGATATCGCATCCCCAAAGGAGTCTGTGGACGGGGATGCTTTGTGGATAAGCGGTCCGGACTATCAAAAATGTCTGGATAACTATGATGTGGTGTTCAAAAGCCCGGGGATTGTGCTGGAGCGTCCCATAGGGGAATACCGCTGCCAGATTTTGTCCCAGACGGAGGTATTTGTCTCCTGCTTTAGGGACCAGATTATCGGCATCACAGGGACCAAGGGGAAGAGTACAGTCACAACTCTGGTGTACCATCTGTTAAAGGAGAGCGGCATGGACGCCCTCCTTGTGGGAAATATCGGCATTCCCGCCTTTGACCACATAGAGGAGATAACGCCGGATACAAGGATTGTGTTCGAGCTCTCCTGCCATCAGCTGGAGTACATGACCGTGTCCCCCCACATAGGAGTTCTGCTGAACCTCCATGAGGAGCATTTGGACCATTATGGGACCATGGAGAAATATGTGGCTGCAAAGTACCACATTTTTTCCAGCCAGAGGCCGGAGGATATTTTTATCTGCAGCACCCAGTGCCTGCCGCCGGAGGGGAGCTGCCCTTCCCGGCTGATTAAGGCCTCCTTTCTGGAGGAAAATATGGAGGAAGACACCTCCTGCTGCAGTACGGAAAAGGGGCTGGACGCTAAGGACATACAGGTAGAGTGCGGGAACGGCCAGCCGGCTATACGCTTCGGCGGAAGCCTTTTTAGGATTCCCAGCTCGGAAATCCGCCTGATGGGAAGCCACAATTATTTTGACATCGGCATTGCCTACGGGATCTGCCGCCTTCTGGGAATGACGGACGAGGCCTTTGCGGAGGGACTTAAGACCTATGTCCCCCTGCCCCATCGGCTCCAGTACCTGGGGGAGCGGGAGGGAATCCGATACTACGACGATTCCATTTCCACAATCTGCGATACGACGATCCAGGCCCTGCACACCTTAAAGGATGTGGATACCGTGCTTATCGGCGGCATGGACCGGGGGATAGACTATGGGGAGCTCATCGAGTTTCTGTCGGAGAGCCCGGTTCCCCACATTATCCTGATGGAGGCCACGGGAAAACGGATTTATCAGGAAATCCACCGCTGCTACCCGGATTTTAAGGGACGGGCCCGGCTGATACTTTCAGAGCACCTGGAGGACGCAGTGCGGCGGGCCAAGCAGCTGACCCGGCCGGGAAGAAGCTGTCTTTTGTCCCCGGCGGCTGCCAGCTACGGCATATTCAAAAACTTTGAGGAGCGGGGAGACGCCTTTGCCCGTTTGGCCCTGGGCGGCAGCAAAAAATGACAAAACACAAAAAAATCACAGTCTGTTAAGAATTTTATAAGCATTTTGGGGGTTGTGCGAACAATTAAAATACTGTACAATCAGTAGGAAGCTTTTAAATAAGAAAGAGAAGGGAGCAACGTGGAGTCTTTCGAAGCGCTGAACGAAGTGATGGTGGCCCTATTCCGGGAGATCAATGAGGTGGAGGAGCGCTCCATCATTACCCAGGAATTCGGTGATATCACCAATAACGATATGCATGTCATAGATGCCATCGGTATTGGAGAACCTAAGAATATGTCCTCCATAGCCAGAGAGCTGTCTGTCACCATGGGAACTCTGACCATCGCGATGAACAGCCTGGTGAAGAAGGGATATGTGGTTCGTCAGCGGGGAAGGGCAGACCGCAGAGTGGTGTATATCTCCCTTTCTGAGAAGGGAACGAAAGCATACCACCGCCATAAGAGGTTCCATGAGGACATGGTAAAGAACGCGGTGAAGGAATTGACAGAGGAAGAGCTTAAGGCTCTGCTTAAGGCGCTGAGAAGCTTGAGTTCCTGGGTGAAGAGCTTTGAAGAGCATTAAAGGAGGCATTTATTTATTATGAAGAAATGGATACTTGGCGTGATGGCGGCTTTGATGGCGGTTTCCCTGGCTGCATGTACGCCTACCCCTGAAAAACAGAAGGAGGAGGCTGTGGAAACCACAGCGGCTCAGCAGGATATAGTTCCTCAGAGCACCGGCGGTGCTTCCGATAAGGTTCCGGATCCCAATGTCGCACCGGTGGCAATCGTTTCTATATACCATAAGGGTGACGGAGACAGCATGGTGCAGGATATGGATTCCTTGGAATCAGAGGAAATTGATGCCCAGATGCTTGTAAGCAAGCTGATGGATTACAATGTTTTGACGGACGGGACTATGGTTCAGACCTTTGCCATTGAAGAGGAGGGAGAGGAGCTCATAGGCACCCTGGATTTGAATCAGGCGGTCAGCGGAGAAGGCGTGTCCGATGCGATGCTCCTCACCGAGATCGGCAACACCTTTATTGAGAACTTCGAGCTGAGCCAGTTAAAGATTACGGTGAACGGTGAGAATTATCAGGGTGAGACGATTCAGCAGGGGGACGATGATTATCTGACCTATGTGGAAGACTATGATATGGTTGAATAATATGCAGTAAAAAGAAGGGCTTTCCTGAAGAGCAGCGAACAGCGGACTGCGCGGCTTTTCAGGGAGGCTTTTTTGTATTTTTAATGTACAAGGGAAAATATTGCTTTTGCACTTTAATTAAGATAAAATGAATATATATGAAAATTTATGTATAAGAAATCATTCAAAATTGGAGTTGAAAAAATATGGACCGCAAGGAACGCTGCAAAATCAGGAAAAACGAAATTAAAAAGCAGTATATTGAATGTGCGGCAAAAATTCTTCGCAGCGAAGGGCAGGCAGCTGTCACCATACGAAATTTAGGAAGCCAGCTCGGCCACAACAGCGCAACGCTCTACAGCTATTTTAAAGATTTGGATGAGCTGATGACGTACGTCGCCTTTAAATTCAGAAGAGAATACCTTCTGGAGCTTTCGAAGATGATTACCTCCGATATGAGCGCCACACAGCAGTATATTAAGCTGTATGAGATATACTGCGAATATTCATTTTCCTATCCCTATTTATTTTTAAACATGTACTTTGGCCCCTATTCCAAGCAGCTGAAAACCATATTCGATCAATATTATGATCTCTTTCCGGAGGAGTACGTCGGTCAGGCAGATGTGGTGAATGTTCTTCTGTCCCAGGCGGACACATATAAAGGGGACCAGGAAGCGCTGATGTATCTGGCAAAGGATGGAGTAGTCAAGCAGGAGGAAATTGAGTTTTTATCCAAGGTGATCGTCCGCGTGCATGCCAGCTATATGTATGAGCTTCTGCATAATCCGGGCTTGAGCATCACCATTGCCCGAAAGGAATTCATGGATTATCTTCTGCATATCCTGCAGCTGGATTCATAATTAAGAAGAATACGGTGAAGCGGAGCGCAATCCGGCTTCACCGTATTCTTTTATATAAATATAATCATGATTAATCATATATTGACAAGAAAAATCAGATAATATATAATTAATTTCAAACATATAGTCATGATTATATTAATCGCGGTTACACATATTTGACAAATCCGAGCAAATGATTAAAAAGGGGATTTGCCGTGGGAGAAACAATATGAAAAGGCTCTCAAATTGTGGAGGCGTGCTGGTGTTTCTGGGTGCTCTGTTCTGGAGTCTCAACTCGCCGCTGGTGAAATATCTGTCCATTGACCCGCTGCTGATCATTCTGCTGCGGTCAGTGATTGCTGGAATTGTTCTTCTGCCGTTTCTGCGGCCGAAGCATTTAAATTGGAATCCTTGGATTTTGGTCTATTTGATTTCCTATGCCTGCCTGACGCTGGGAGTGGTGATATCTCTTTCTATGACTGCCGCCCCAATCGCCACCGGGATGCAGTACAGCTCTATTATATGGTTCTTTCTCTGTGACTTGTGGGCAGTCCGAAGAATTCGGATGAAGGCATTGATTCCGGCAGTGGTTGTTTTTACAGGCGTGGTGCTCTTTATGTGCTCTGGGGATGGACAGAGCTCTGATCCTCTGGGAAATCTGATTGCTCTGACGGAGGGTGTATCCTTTGCCTTTCTAACGATCAGCTCTAGAAAATCCGCAGGCAGCAGCCCGGTGGGGCTTGTTGCGCTGGCAAACTGGTTTACGGCCCTGCTGGTCCTTCCGTTTATTCCCCAAATTGAAAGCCAGCTCTCCGCCATGTCTGCACAGGAGTGGGGGATTATGCTGATCCTTGGAACAGTCCAGGTGGGGCTGGGCTATACGTTTTATAATATGGGCGTGCTGAGAGTTTCCGCGCAGAGGGTCTCGATTATCGCGCTGTGGGAGGTGATTCTGGGAACTCTGTGGGTAATGCTTTTTCTGCATGAATATCCCAACCGGATGGTATGGATCGGGTTTGCAGTGATTCTGACAGGGATGGTTCTGGACGCCCTGTGGACAAAAGCAAAATAATCAAGAGGAGGTTATGATATGGGTGCAAGCTTAATAACAAAGGAACTGGAAGAATATCTGATCAAAATGAGAAGACACTTTCACCGCCATCCGGAGCTGTCGCTTCAGGAGGCGGAGACCGAGCGGCGGATATGCGAGGAGCTGGACCAGATGGGGATCCCGTGGGTACATATCGACCCGCACAATGTAATTGGAATTCTGGAAGGAGAGCCCGGTGAAAAACGTCTTTGCATACGCGGGGATATTGATGCGCTGCCCATGCAGGAGCAGACGGATCTGGAATTCAAATCGGTGAATGATGGAGTTATGCATGCCTGCGGTCATGACGCGCACACCGCCATTACCCTGACAGCGGCAAAATATCTGGCAGAACATCACGAAGGCATGAGAGGAACCATCTATTTCGTATTTCAGGGGGCGGAGGAAATTGGAGACCACGGAGCATATGATGTGATGCCTTATCTGAGGGAGCAGGGGATCACGATGGCGCTGGGGATGCATACCTGGGAGCAGATGAAGAGCGGGACCATCTGTGTGGAGGAGGGACCCCGGGCGGCAGGTACGATTATGTTTGATATCACGGTCAAGGGCCGCGGATCACATGGCTCCAGGCCAGACCTGGGGGTTGATCCGATTCGGCCGGCGGCAAACATGATTGAAGCGATATCATCCATCCCCTCCAATATGCATTATGCCCAGGATCCCCTTGTAGTGAATGTTGCGCGCATCAAGGCCGGGACTACAGCCAACAATGTGATTCCGGAAACTGCAAATTTTGGAGGAACCATCCGCTATTTTAACCCGAAATCCGATCAGGAGCTGGTGGCTCTTATGAAACGCATTGTGGAGCATATCGCCGCGGCCTATGGAGCCTCGACTGACATCGAAACCACCTTCTCCTGTGAACCGGTTTTCAATTCGAAGGAGGCGGCAGAGGTTTCGGAGCGGGCAGTGCAGCAGATCGAGGGCCTGACGATGGTTCATCACGATGCCGATGTGGGATCCGATGATTTTTATCTATATACAAAAGAATTTGGAGGCATGTATGCGCATCTGGGCACGGGCAATGGACGCCCGGACCAGTATGCCCAGCATCATCCCAAGTATCATGTGGATGAGGAGCCTTTAAAATATGGAGCAGAGTATTACGTTCGTTTCGCAAAGGAATATTTGGGATTTTAGGAGCAGGGGGAAAGCAAATGACAGAGACAGGTATTGAAAAAAAGGAAAAGGGGTTTTTTGCCACAGTAGAACGTCTGGGAAATAAGATGCCGCACCCAGCAATTTTGTTCATCTATCTGACAATCATTATACTGATCCTTTCATGGGCGCTGAGCATGGCGGGCCTCAGCGCGGTCCATCCCTCCACAGGGGAAGACGTCTCTGTGGTCAATCTGATCAGTGTGGAGGGGCTGAATATCTTCCTGGTAGATTTTGTAAATAACTTCCAGGCGTTTCCCATACTGGGTGTGGTTGTTGTATTTGCTGCGATCACCGCGATCTGTGAGAAGACGGGATTTCTGTCCAATGTGATCAAGCTTTCCATCGCCAAGGTGGATGGGGCGATGGTTGTATTCTTCCTGGCGTTTGTCAGCGTTGTCTCTAAGATGGCAGGGGATATCTGCCAGATTCTTATGCCGATCCTTGGTGCGGCCCTGTTCTATCAGATCGGCCGCCATCCTCTGGCCGGCGCCTTCTGCGCATACGCTGGTTCCAGCGCAGGCTTTGCCACCTGTCTGATTCCGAGCTCCACGGAGGTAATCAATACTGGCATCACAATTACCTGCGCGCAGGTACTGGATCCGGATTTTACCATGCCGGTATTGGCCAGCTATTATGGCCTTCTGGTGAACTGCTTTGTCATATCGATTATCACGACGATTGTGACGATCAAATTTGTGGAGCCCAGGCTGGGGACCTATAAGGGAACTCCGGAGGGCGGTGCGGATACCAAGGACATGGAGGTGACGGCAGAGGAAAGGTCAGCAATCAAAAAAGCGGGGATATCTGTGCTGATTTACATAGCCGCGCTGATTTTGATCTGTCTTCCCCAAAACAGCTTTATGCGTGCGGAGGATGGCTCTCTCTTATACAATTCCACCCTGATGTCCTCGATCACCGTGCTGGTGGGACTGCTGTTTTTCATTCCAGGAGTTGTCTACGGGATTTCTGTGAAAAAGATACGAAAGGGAGAGGACATCATAGCCCTGATGACGGAGGGTGTCCGCGATATGGCCGGATTCATCGCCATGGCGATTATTATAGGACAGTTTTTGGTGGTATTTTCTACCTCCAACATCGGCACACTCCTGGGGATTAAGGGGGGAGAGGCGCTGTCTGCCTCCAACATGCCTCTGTGGCTGATTGTAATCCTGTTTGTCCTGATTGTCTCGCTGATCAATATTTTGATTTCCAGCAAATCAACCAAGTATTTGATTCTGGGACCCGTGTTTGTCCCGATGCTTATGCAGCTGAATATCCATCCTGCCTTCACCCAATGGCTTTACAACATGGGCGATGGCATGACCAATCATATTACCCCATTGGATGTGGTATTTGTCATGCTGCTCGCGACCTGCCAGAAGTATGATAAGAAGGTGGGAATGGGAACCATGTTTACCTACCTGATCCCCTATTCGGTCTGGTATTTTGTCATACTGGTAACGATAGCGGTTATCTGGTTCCTTCTGGGAATTGATGTAGGAATCGGAGGACCTGTGTGGCTGAGCTGATGCGGCAGAGGCTGTCCTGCCTGCGAAATGCGTTTGAGGGGCCGGCATGACCTAAGTGGGTCATGCCAGCCCCTCATTTTAGAATTTTGCCAGCGCCGCCTCGTCGGCAATCACCGTCACATCGCGGTGCAGCTGAAGGACGGAGGCCGGAACGCGGGGAGTGATCGGTCCATTTATAACATCGCAGAGGATCTGCGCCTTATCTTTGCCGCTGACAATCAGGAGGATCCTACGCGCCTGCATGATGGTGCCTATGCCCATGGTGTAGGCCTGACGGGGAACATCATCTGCGGAGGCAAAAAACCGCTTGTTGGCCTCGATGGTGCTTGGGGTCAGATCTACGCAGTGCGTTATCTTGGCGAAGGTATCATCCGGCTCATTAAAGCCGATGTGGCCGTTGTGGCCCAGACCCAGCAGCTGCAGATCGATTCCGCCCAGGTCTGCGATCACCTGCTCATAGCGGAGGCATTCCTTCTCGCTGTCGGGCTCCATGCCATTGGGAATATTTGTGTCCGCCATATTGATATTGACATGCTTAAAAAGATTTTCGTGCATAAAATAGTAATAGCTCTGATCATTGTCTCTGGGAAGTCCCCGATATTCATCCAGATTTGCGGTCTTCACCTTGGAGAAATCCAGATCCCCTGCTTTAAAGTATTCAATGAGCTGCCGGTAGGTACCCAGAGGGGATGAGCCTGTTGCCAATCCCAGGACGCAGTCCGGCTTCATAATCACCTGCGCCAGGATAACATTCGCGGCCTTCCGGCTCAGGTCATCATAATCCTTTGCTCTGTAAAGTCTCATAAAATGCTGCCACCTTTCCTTTTCAAGCTGCCTAAAACAGCGTATGAATATATTTTTGATAAAATACTAAATACAGGATATCAATTTTTTATCATACTTTCAAGAGACATCTGCATAAAATATCTATAAAGGCCGGGCCAAAGCCGGCTTACATAGAAGGGAAGTATGGAAGGTATGGCAAGTTATCGAAGGCTGATCTCCTATATCTATGCCTATGAAGGGAAAATAAAGGGAAAAAATATCGGCTTTGCCAAGCTGGAGTCAAGAAATGGCCAGTGTAAGCTCAGTGTAAATGTCAAAAAGGTGTATATGGGCGGCGGCGATCTGGGGGTATATCTGCTCTCCCAGGAAAAAGAGATACGGCTGGGAACCATATTTATTCGGGGAGGGGCGGGCGAATTCCGCACCTCAATTTCTGTTGACAATACAGCGGATTCAGGCATATCCCTGGAGCGCTGCTACGGTCTATCTATTCACGAAAAGGACGATACCTGGCGCTCCTACACAACGATATGGGAGGATGAGGTGGCACAGGCTGCGGAGGTCGAGCTGGCAGAGGTGACATCGGAAAAGCTTGGAAATCCAGAACAGCAGCTGAACAAAAAGATAGAAGAGCTGGAAAAGGAAATCTCTGAAAATGAGGGAGCACAGCAGAAGGCGCCGGAGGAGCCGGAGCCGATGCCGGCGCCCCAGCGGGAGCCGGAGCCGGAGCCGATGCCGGCGCCTCAGCCAGTACCGGAGCCAATGCCGGCGCCTCATCCAGTGCCGGAGCCCCACCCGGCTCCCCAGCCAGTGCCCCATACGGAGCCCCGCCCCGCACCGGAGGTCCCAAGGCCGGCGGCCCCCCCAGAGGATACGCCGGTTCTGGAGGAGCTGGAGAACCCAGAGACGCTCAGACAGCTGGAGCAGGAGGAGGAGCGGGCAGGCGCATCCCGGGATCTGTGGGACAGCTTTCGGAAGCGGTGTCCCAAGATCCAGGCGTTTGAAAGCTCTGGCAGCAATGAGGTGCTGACCATAAAGCCGCAGGATATCGGTCTGCTCCCCAGAGAGGTATGGACCTATGGGAACAACAGCTTTCTTCTTCACGGATACTACAATTACCGCTATCTGATTCTGGCGCGGGTCCAGGATGGGAGGCGGGTCCGGTATATCCTTGGGGTTCCGGGACACTATTACAGCAATGAAAAATACATGGCCTCCATGTTCGGCTTTCCCCATTTTGTCCTGTCCAAAAAGCAGCCGGTACAGGACGGACGCTTTGGGTATTGGTACACAGACATCCGGATGGAAAATCAGGATGGATAATCAATGCCCCGGAGGGATACCTCCTCTGCGTAGGGCCGTACCAGCTCCATGAAGGCACGCATTTCTTCCGCGGAAAACGCGTCATAGGCCTGGGGGACAAGAATGTCCCCGCTGTCCTTAAAGGCCTGGAGGAAATACCGGCGGCATCCCTTAATCCAAGGGCCGATCTGCCGGAAATCCTCCGCCTCATGGATTCCCCGCACCACCGTTGTGCGAAGCTCATAGGGCAGATGGCCTTCTAAAAGAAAGCGGATGCTCTCATCAATTCTTTTCATGTCAAGGCCGCAGACGCCGGCGGCCGTCTCATATCGATCTCTTCCCGCTTTTATATCCATCGCAGCATAGTCCAAAAGCCCCTTTTGGCAGAGCGCTTTTAAAACATCTGGGCGATAGCCGTTGGTATCCAGCTTGACAGCAAGGCCAAGGGATCGTATATCCCGGATGAAATCCTCCAGATCCGGCTGCAGGGTGGGCTCTCCGCCTGTGATGCATACGCCCTCCAGAATCCGTTTTCTTTTTTCGAGAAACTGAAGGATTTCCCGGACAGAATATGCAGCCTCGGCATCTCCGGATAAAAGCCCGCTGTTATGGCAGAAGGGGCACCGGAAATTGCATCCGCCGGTGAACAGGGTTGCAGCCACCCTTCCAGGGAAATCCAGCAGAGTCGTTTTCTGCAGGCCGCAAATCTTCATTTCTCAAAAATCTCCTTTTCAATATGGTCTTGAACTGTTACAGTATATCATAGAGCAAACGGAAAAAAAAGAGGAAGGACGATATGGAAAAACAGAGAGAAGAGCGGGATATCCAGAGGGAAAAGGGCGAGGCAACCCGCAGGAGAAGGTGGGAGCAGCGCCAGGAGAGAAAGCGCCTTGCCGCCCAAAAGCAGGAGGAGGAGAACAGACAGAGACGCAGAATGGATGAGGCCTTCATGAAGGAGGCCCTTCGCCAGGCAGAGAAGGCTGCTGCCCTGGGAGACGTTCCCATAGGGTGTGTGATTGTCTCTCAGGGAAAAATCATTGCCAGGGGGTATAACCGGCGCAATGCGGACAAGAGTGTGCTCTCCCACGCGGAGCTTATTGCCATAAGGAAGGCCTGCAGAAAAATGAATGACTGGCGGCTGGAGGACTGTACGATATATATTACTCTGGAGCCCTGCCCTATGTGCGCGGGAGCCATTGTTCAGGCGCGGATTCCGCGGGTGGTGATCGGGAGCAGGAATCCCAAAGCAGGCTGTGCCGGATCGGTGCTGGATCTTCTGCATGAAAAAGGCTTTAACCACCAGGCGGACCTGGAAGGCGGGGTGCTGGAGGCGGATTGTACGAATATGCTGCAGGCCTTTTTTCGGGAGCTGAGGCAGGAAAAGAACGCAGATATCGGAAAAGCGTAAGGAAATAGAGCTTGCCCAGCCCATTCCTTTGCGTTATAATTAGCAGGAAGATGCGCCGTCCTGAACGGCTGTCACAATGGAAAAATAGCAAAGGATCTCACAAGGAGGAAGCGGGAATGAGAAGAATAGGTATGCTGACCAGCGGCGGTGACTGCCAGGCATTGAATGCCACTATGCGGGGCGTTGCCAAATCCTTATACAATATGTTCGATGATGTGGAGATCATTGGATTTGAGGATGGATACAAGGGACTGATGTATGCAGATTACCAGATTATGAAGCCATCTGATTTTTCCGGTATTCTCACCGAGGGCGGCACGATTCTGGGAACCTCCCGCCAGCCCTTTAAGCTCATGCGCGTCCCGGACGAGAACGGCCTTGACAAGGTAGAGTCTATGAAGCACACCTATAAGAAGCTCAAGCTCAGCTGCCTGGTGGTGCTGGGAGGAAATGGAAGCCAGAAGACCGCCAACCTTCTCAGCGAGGAGGGACTCAATGTAGTCTCCCTTCCCAAGACCATTGACAATGATCTGTGGGGAACGGATATGACCTTTGGATTCCAGAGCGCCGTGGATGTAGCCACCAATGCGATTGACTGCATTCACACCACAGCGGCCTCCCATGGAAGAGTGTTTATTGTGGAGGTTATGGGGCATAAGGTTGGATGGCTGACGCTTTATGCAGGACTGGCCGGCGGTGCGGATATTATCCTGCTTCCGGAGATCCCCTACGATATCAATGTGGTATGTGACGCGCTGATGAGAAGGACAAAGGCGGGGAAGCGCTTCTCCATTCTGGCTGTGGCGGAGGGAGCGATTTCCAAGGAAGACGCCGGCATGAGCAAGAAGGAGCTGAAGGAAAAGAAGAAGACCAGCATCGTCTACCCCTCTGTGGCCTATGAGATCGGAGCCAGAATCGAGGAGGTGACGGGGAGCGAGGTGCGTGTCACGGTGCCGGGACACATGCAGCGGGGCGGGGAGCCCTGTCCCTATGACCGTGTGCTTGCCACCCGTCTGGGTGCGGCAGCAGCCCGTCTCATTGCAAAGGAGGAATACGGATACATGGTGGCAGTAAAGAACAACAATATCACCAAGGTTCCTCTTTCCGAGGTGGCAGGAAAGCTTAAGACCGTCGACCCCGACTGCTCGATGATTAAAGAGGCAAAGCTGGTTGGAATCAGCTTTGGGGATGAGTAAGGAGCGGTATTCATGTCATATACAGCGCTGTACCGCAAGTGGAGGCCTGTATCCTTTGAGGATGTAAAGGGGCAGGACGCAATTGTACAGACACTGAAAAATCAAATAACCTCCCAGCGGATTGGACATGCCTACCTGTTCTGCGGCACCAGGGGAACAGGAAAGACCAGTGTGGCAAAGATCTATGCCCGGGCAGTGAACTGCGAGCACCCGGCAGATGGAAGTCCCTGCAACAGCTGTCCCAGCTGTCAGGCAATTCTGTCAGGCGCCTCCATGAATGTAGTGGAGATCGATGCGGCCTCCAACAATGGCGTGGAGAATATCCGGGATATTCGGGAGCAGGTTCAATATCCTCCGACACAGGGCAGATACCGGGTATACATTATCGATGAGGTTCATATGCTGTCTATCGGAGCCTTTAACGCTCTTTTAAAGACGCTGGAGGAGCCGCCGGAATATGTGATTTTTATCCTGGCAACCACGGAGGTCCATAAGATCCCGATTACTATACTTTCCCGGTGCCAGCGCTATGATTTTAAGAGAATATCGCTGGAAACCATTGCCGGGCGCCTGCGGGAGCTGACACAGGCGGAAAGCATCCAGGTGGAGGATAAGGCTCTCCTATATGTGGCAAAGGCAGCGGACGGCTCCCTCCGGGATGCCCTGAGCCTCTTGGATCAATGTGTGGCATTTCATTACGGAAGGCTTCTGACCTATGATAATGTGCTGGAGGTTTTGGGTGCTGTGGACACAGAGGTGTTCAGCCGCATGTTCGGTGCGGTGGCAGAGGGAAGAACCAGGGACTGCATCCGCATTCTGGAGGAAATAGTAGTGCAGGGCCGAGAGCTGGGGCAGTTCGTCACGGATCTCATCTGGTATATGAGAAATATCCTTCTGATACAGTCTGCCGATGACGGGGAAGGCCTGGTGGACATGTCAGAGGAAAACCTAAGGCAGCTCAGGGAGGACGGCAGGAAGGCGGACAGCACAGCACTGATGCGCTATATCCGAATCCTCTCTGATTTATCCAGCCAGCTGCGCTATGCCAGCCAAAAGCGGGTGCTTGCGGAGGTGGCGCTGATTAAGCTGACAAAGCCGTCCATGGAGCCGGATATAGGGTCTCTTCTGGAGCGGGTAAGCCAGCTGGAGGAAGCCCTTGAGGACTTGGAGGCAGGGAGAAGGGCGCTTCCTCCTGCGGCATCTGTGCCGAAGCAGGAGGAGGCCTCAAGCACCCCCCAGCCGCCAAGGACATCCGATTCTGAAAGCCCAGTGCGGCAGGTGGCACTTCCCAAGGCACAGCTGGAGGATCTGCAGCTTGTCCGCAATGAGTGGGCAAGGCTTGTCAGAGAGATGGGAGGCGGAGCCCGGGCCTATCTGCGGGATACCGTGGTTGAGCCTGGGGGCGATGGATGCCTTACGATTGTATTTTTAGATCCGATGAATTATGATATGGGGAAACGGCCTACTGTGATAGGAGAGCTGGAGCGGCAGGTGGAAGCCCGGTATGGAAGGTCTATTTATTTTAAAACCCGCCTGGCAGGGCGGGGGGAACGGCTCGACACGATCTATGTGACGGAGGAAGAGCTGGAAGAAAAGATCCATATGGATATTACCTATGAAGACTGAAAGACAGTGATTGAGTGATAAGGAGGAACAGCAGACATGGCAAAGCGCGGTGGATTTCCCGGAGGCATTCCCGGGAATATGAATAATCTTATGAAGCAGGCACAGAGAATGCAGCGCCAGATGGAGGAGGCGGCAAAGGAGCTGGAGACGAGAGAATACACAGCTTCCGCAGGCGGCGGCGCGGTGAGCGTCACGGTTTCCGGCAAAAAGGAGGTTGTCTCTGTAAAGCTTTCCCCGGATGCGGTGGATCCGGACGACATTGAGATGCTGGAGGATTTGATTGCAGCTGCAGTCAACGAGGCATTCCGGCAGATGGAGGCAGACAACAGTGAGACTATGTCCAAGCTGACAGGAGGCTTGGGCGGTGCGCTCGGCGGGGGGCTGCCGTTCTGATGGATTACTATAGCAGTCAGATTACCAAGCTGATTGAACAGCTGTCAAAGCTTCCGGGAATCGGCGCAAAATCAGCTCAGCGCCTGGCATTTCACATTATCAATATGCCCAAGGAGCAGGTGGAGGAGCTGGCGGGAGCCATGCAGGAGGCCAGGAACAATATTCGGTACTGTAAGGAGTGCTTTACCTTGACCGATCAGGAGCTCTGTCCGATCTGCAGCAGCCCGAAACGCAATCACAAGATAATTATGGTGGTGGAGAATACCAGAGACCTGGCGGCCTATGAGAAAACCGGAAAATACGAGGGAGTTTATCACGTGCTTCACGGAGCAATTTCCCCCATGCTGGGGATTGGCCCAGGGGATATCAAGCTGAAGGAGCTGATGCTTCGGCTCCAGTCCGATGTGGAGGAAGTGATTATTGCCACCAATTCCAGTCTGGAGGGTGAGACCACTGCTATGTATATAAGCAAGCTGGTCAAGCCCACAGGCATTAAGGTTACTCGGATTGCCAGCGGCGTGCCGGTGGGAGGAGATCTGGAGTATATTGATGAGGTGACGCTTCTGCGCGCGCTGGAGGGGAGAACAGAGCTTTAACACGGAGGTTTGGGCCGTAGATTTGCTACAGGGAGATTAGGGAAATGGATAAATACGAGTTTAACATTAAGGTTGAGCAGATAAAAAAGATGGCAGCCAAGGGAGACTATGAGACAGCCATGAAAATTGCGGACACCATAGATTGGAGGCGTGTCCGCAATGTAAATATACTGTCCATGGCCGCCTCGGTTTACGAGAAGAACGAGGAATATCAGGAGGCCAAGGATATTCTGCTGCTGGCCTTTGAGCGGGCGCCCATTGGCAAGCGTCTTCTGTATAAGCTGGCGGAGCTTGCCATTAAGGAGGGCAGCACCGCAGAGGCTGAGGATTACTATAGGGAGTTCTGCGACCTTGCCCCTGACGATCCCAGGCAGTATATCCTGCGGTATCTGATTCTGGGGGCCAAGGGAGCGCCGGTAGAGCAGCTGATTCATACACTGGAGCAGTACTGCAATGTGGAGCTGGATGAAAAATGGCTTTACGAGCTGGCGGAGCTTTACAATGAGGCGGGAATGGGCGATCTGTGCGTCATGACCTGTGACAAGATCATGCTCATGTTCGGCTTAGGCAAATATGTAGATAAGGCCATGGAGCTGAAGCTCCAGTATGCGCCCCTTACAACCTATCAGATGGATTTGGTTGAAAACCGCGACAAATACGAGGCAAAGCTTAAGGCAGTGGAGAGAGAGTACGAGGAGGGGGTGCCCTCCCGCATTTCTGACAGCCAGGCGGCCTATACAAGAGAGCCGGAGCTGGCGGAAGCAGAGCCTCTTCCTAGAGAAGAAGCTCCTGCCGGCGTATCCTCTGGAAGCCAGGAGGCTTATTCAGAGGAATTAAGTCCTGCCTCCCTGCCGGAGGAGCCGCAGGAAGCTCCATTGGCTTCCGCAGAGGAGGAAGAAGAGCCAAAGCCCCATGCCCAGTGGGATGCCTCCGCAGAAAAAACAGAGCCTCTTTCTGACAATGATTTGAAGGCCAGGATCCACGAGGCGGAGGCACAGGAGCATTTGGCACGGGAGATGTCAAAGCTGTCGAAGGAAGAGGAATATAGACAGGAGCCGGAGGAGGCTCAGACAAGAGTTCTTTCCGACATCCGTTCTCTGAGCAGAGAGACATCCCTGGCTGGCTCCAGCCACCTTATGATCGAGGCCGATGTACCGGAGGATGGATTGAATCTGGCCATTCAATCTCTCAAGAGGATTCACCAGGAGACGGGGGCTAAGAATCAGGCTGCGAAAATTACAGGAGAAAAGCTGAATCGAAGAGGTATCTTCACCATATCGGATAAGCTTATGGGAAAGGACCTTATCATAGAGCAGGCCGGCGATATGAATGAAGCCATTCTGCAGGAGCTCAACCAGCTGATGGCTCGGGACGAGACAGGCATGAATATTGTACTTATTGATACGCCGGAGCGCCTAAAGGAGCTTTACCGCATTTATCCAGGCCTGGCAAAATGCTTTGAGCGCATCAGCACAGAAACCGCCGGCCATCCAAAGGCAGCGGCGCCCGCTGCGGACAGACAGGCAGAGCATTCCGGCGCAGAGACATCGGAGCGGCCTGGCCGCCCGTCGGTGGTAAGACCATCTAGTGCTCCAGAGCGCAGGCAGGACAGCCCGCAGGCGCAGGAGGCTCGCAGCACTGAGGAGGCACCGGCGGCGGATCCGCGCCCGGTAAGGCGGGTGCAGCCAAAGCGGGATATTCCCCCGATGACGATCCCTGTTCAGAAAAAGAAGGTGCCCCAGGCCAAGGAGCAGCCGCCTGCAACGCAGGAGGAGCCGGCAGAGGAGGAGATGGATATCGATGAGTTCGCTCAGTATGCCTGCCAATATGCCGGAGACATTGACTGCAGCATATCGGGAAAGAGCATGCTTGCCCTTTACGAGCGCATAGAAATTATGGAAGAAGAAGGGATTCCCCTGACAAAGGCGAATGCGGAGGATTTGATTGAAGAGGCAGCGGACAGGGCAGAAAACCCAGCGCTTGTCAAAAAGCTCACAGGCATTTTCTCTTCCAAGTATGATAAGGACGGCCTTCTGATCTTAAAAGAGGAGCATTTCCTATGACTGAGATAAAGATAATCGCATTGGATATGGATGGGACGCTCCTGGACAGCCAAAAAAATGTATCAGAGAGAAACCGCAGAGCGCTTGCGGCGTGTGCGGAAAAAGGAATATGGGTTGTGCCCGCCACAGGACGGGCGGGGCATGGCATAGCCCCGGAGATTAAGGCCCTTCCAGGTGTGCGGTATGCCATTGCTACCAATGGAGGCGTTGTGACAGATCTCTTAGAGGGAAGGAATCTGAAGACCTGTGCGATTTCCAATGAACAGACCCTGTCCATCCTTCGAAGGCTTGATGAATACCCTGCGATGTATGATCCCTATATCGAGGGGTGGGCGATTACGCAGCCGGAGTTTATAGAGCATTTGGACCGATATGGACTCAGTCCTGTAATGCAGAGGATGGTGCATGCCACCAGAAGGACAGTCCCCAATATTATCCGCTATGTGGAGGAGACCAAAAAAGAGGCAGAAAAGATAAATGTATTTTTTGGCGAAGAGCATATGGGGGAGAGAGAAAGGCTCCGCAGAGAATTGGAGCAGATAGAAGGGCTGTTTGTCAGCTCCTCCCTCCCCAACAATCTGGAAATCAACCGCGAGGAGGCCACAAAGGGAAATGCTCTTCTGTGGCTCGCAGATTACCTGAACATTCCTCATTCATCTGTCATGGCCTTTGGCGACGGAGAAAATGATGTGAGCATGCTGAGAGCGGCAGGGATCGGTGTAGCCATGGGAAATGCGATTGACAAGGCAAAGGCGGCAGCCTCCTATGTTACGCTTTCCAATGATGACGACGGCGTGGCAGCCGCTTTGGAATATTTTGTATTAGGACAGGATGGGAACGGAATTTGGACATCATAATGGAGCATTGGCTGTCCGTGGGGGCAGGAATATTTTTGATTGGGATGATGCTGTACGGCCACTATCGGGGATTTTTGCGTCAGTGTGTATCCCTGGGAGCGTTGCTTTTGACGATAATACTTGTAAAAATCTCTGCCCCCTATATGACTAGCTTTATACGGGAAAATCCTACAGTCCGGCAGAATGCCGCAGATTTTATTTTAGATGCGGCTGGCTGGGAGGCCCCCTCCGCAGAGGAGCTGCAGCTTCCATCGGCCCAGCGCACAGCCATCGAGCGGATGGATCTCCCCCAGGCATTAAAAGAGATTCTCCTTGAAAATAATAATAGTGAGATTTATCAAATTTTGGGTGTTCAGGAATTCACGGATTATGTCAGCTCATATTTGGCGGATATTTTGATAAATGTGCTTGCTTCAATTGCATTGTTCGTCATCGTATTTATCCTGGTTCATTTCCTGATTAAATGGCTGGATCTTGTCTCGCGCCTTCCCATCATCTCTGGCTTGAATCACATAGCAGGTGCCATAGCGGGGCTGGCAGAGGGACTTTTGATTCTGTGGACAGCAGGCTTTGTGCTGAGTCTTTGCTCGGCTACACCTACAGGACAGCTGCTGGAGGCACAGATCTATGAAAGTGCCTGGCTGACGTTTCTTTACCGATATAATATCATTACGATTATATTGAGCGGGGTTATACGAGGGATCATTTGAGAATTGTTTGTATTGAACATGAAATTGCGCAGAATTACCGGGGCGGGAATGAAAAACACCGCTCCGGTTTCTTTTTTACCAACCACAAAATGTAGTAAAAATCAAATAAAACAGGCATATTTAGTAGAGCATCAGAAGGAGCGAAAAATTGTATAAAAAATGAGCACAAATTCCTTGACAAGAGGTGTTTATAGTGTTATAGTAAAGATCCACTGAAAATTACAAATTCATAAAGCTTTCAAAGTAAAAAGAAAATTTGAATTTCAGTAAAAAGTTGTTGACAAAAGCGGAAAGACATGGTATTATATCAAAGTTGCCGCTGACAAGCTGACAACACAGTCCTTTGAAAACAGAACATTAAACAGTATGCGAAACCCTGAAGATTCCTTTAAAAAAGCAGTCTGGTT
>CALWMT010000018.1 GCA_944382045.1 uncultured Enterocloster sp.
GAGAAAAAGACAGGCGGCGCACGGGAGCTGGAAATGGAGACAGAGCGGGAGACAGGAAGGCGGCTGGAGGAGCTTGGGATCCAAAAGGATGCGGAGGGCGGGGAAAATGGGCTGCCAGACAGGCAGAAGCCAGCCAAAGAGGAGAAGAAGACAGCAGATCCGGCAGCCGCAGTGCGCCCTGCTATCCCCTGGCGGCAGGGTATAGCCGCAGGGCTGGGGATTCTCATTCTTCCAGGAATTGTGTGGATCTTTCGAGGAGGCACGTTTTTGCGCACGCATGTGATCGAGATCGCGGCGGTCCAGGCAGGGCTGCTTCTTATTGCGGTGCTGCGAATTCTGTGGAAGGCGAGGCCGTCCAAGGCAGGGGACTTTAGAGAGGGGCGAAGCCCCTATGAGGAGGTGGATCTTCCGGAGGAACCGTTTCCTGTCAGGGAGGAGGCACAGCCGGAGGAAAAGGAAGAGATTTTTCAGACAGTACTTTTGAAGGAGGAGGCAGACCCCAACATGCATCGGCTGGAGGGAGTCTCCCCGGAGACAGAGGATATAGTGATCCCGTATTATCCGTTTGTGATAGGAAAGCACCGGGAGCTGGCGGATTATGTGCTGAACCGCGATACAGTCAGCCGCCTTCATCTTCGCTGCGACAGGGACGGAGACAGCTGTACGATTACGGATTTGAATTCAACCAACGGAACGATGGTCCGGGGAATTCTGCTGGATGCAAATGAGACTGTGGAGGTAAAAAGCGGCGATGCTGTGGTAATTGCGGATATCCCCTATGTGTGGAGATAAAAGCAGGTGGGGGAGATAATTTTATTTATAATGCGTTCTGCCTACTTAACAATGGAAAAATTTTATGCTACTATAAAAAATAAACGAAGGCTGTGCCCAGCATGGCAGAGGGAGGGTATATAAAATGAGAGATGATAATTGTATTTTCTGCAAGATTGCCAATGGGGAGATCCCCTCGACAACCATATACGAGGATGATGATTTTCGGGTGATATTGGATCTGGGTCCGGCTTCCCGAGGCCATGCGCTGATTCTGCCCAAGGAGCACTTTGCAGATGTATGCGCTTTGGACGAAAGAATAGCGGCTAAGGTGCTTCCCCTGGGGGCAAGGATCGGAAGCGCGATGAAGCGGACGCTTGGCTGCGCGGGCTTTAATTTGGTACAGAATAATGGGGAGGCTGCTGGACAGACCGTGTTCCACTTCCACATGCATGTAATTCCCCGGTATGAAAACGGTCCGGTTATCGCTGGCTGGACCCCGGGAAAGGCTTCCCAGGAGGAATTGGCAGAAACCGCAGAGGAAATCAAAAAAGGTATGCAGTAGCCTGGCATGAAGGAAAAAATGAATACGGAAGATAAAGCGCGATTTGAGGAAATGTATCTGGCATATCAAAATGTGCTCAGAAGAATTGCGTATAAGTACGATATTCCCCCGGACTATATCGACGATGTGGTACAGGACACATTTGTCGCCTATGCAGATTATAAGTATGATCTCGAGCTGCCGGAGTACAGGAAGAAGATACTGCTGATCCGAATACTTTTCAGCCGCTGTATGGATTATCACAGAAAGATGCGCTATATTGCACCGGATGAGGAGGTTCCGGAGGATTCAGGAAAAGAGGGATGCTTTGCAGGACTTCATCATCTGAGCCTGCCGGAATTTGTGGTCAGCAAGGAGCGCTGCCAGGCGATTTTAAAGGAGATCGACAAGATGCCGGAAAGCTGGAGGGACATAGCGATTCTGCGTCTCATTGAGGGACGGCCGACCAGAGAGGTATGCGAGATTCTGCATATCACAGAAAAAGCATGCTACTCCCGGGTCAGCCGCATCCGCAAGTATTTTGAGGATCTGTTCAAGCGGGACAACTGGCCATAAGACTGCGGCTAGGCCCTGTCATCCCTCACGGACACAGTCCTCAATGAGGGAGAGTATAGTGCTGACTGCGTTGTTCAGACTGCTTTTTTCCATCGCCTGAATATAGTCCTGGCGGTGCTCATACAGCTGAGAGACAGCCTCATATAAGGAATCCGGGGTGATCTGCTCCTCCTGCAGAACCTTGCAAAAGCCCTGCTTTTCAAAGGAGGCTGCGTTCAGCAGCTGGTCTCCCCGGCTGGCGGATGCCGGCAGGGGAATCAGGAGGCTGGGCTTCTTGAGTGCCAGGAGCTCACAGATGGAGTTCGCTCCTGCACGGGATATCACAACATCAGCCGCGGCAAACAAGTGCTTTAATGGAGCATCTACATATTCATACTGCACGTATCCGTGTGTCCCGATCAGGCCTTCATCCAGATTGCCTTTTCCACAGATATGTATGATTTGAAAACGCTCCAAAAGCCTGGGAAGTATGCCTCGCACGGCCTGGTTTACGGCTACAGAGCCCAGGCTTCCGCCGATGACCATGAGGATGGGCTTCTCGGAGGACATATGGGCATACTTTAAGCCGGACAGGCGTTCTCCCTTCAGCAGATCAGCACGGATGGGAGAGCCGGTGAGGACGGCCTTGTCTGCCGGAAGATATTTGAGTGTTTCCGGGAAATTGCAGCACACCTTGGCGGCAGAGGGAATGCATATTTTGTTGGCAAGCCCTGGGGTCATGTCAGACTCGTGGATGATCACAGGGATTTTGAAGTGCTTGGCGGCCAGAACCACGGGGACGGCGACAAAGCCGCCCTTGGAGAAAATGACATCCGGGCGGTAGCGCTTGAGGAGCCTCCGGGCCTCCCCATAGCCCTTCAAAACCCGAAAGGGGTCAGAAAAATTTTTAAGGTCAAAGTAACGGCGCAGCTTCCCGGAGGAGATGCCGTCGTAGGGAATGCCTGCATTTTCAATGAGCCTGCGCTCAATTCCCTGGTAGGAGCCGATATAGCGGATCTCGTAGTCCGCTTCCTTTAAGGCGGGGATCAGGGCCAGGTTGGGGGTGACATGGCCGGCGGTTCCGCCGCCGGTTAAGATGATTTTTTTCATAGGAACCTCCGAAAAAATTTTTATGGACGGAATTTTAAGCTAAGCGGGGAAAAACCACTCCATAAACGTCTATTATTATAGTAAGCATTAGTGGCAAAAAGTCAACCCTAAAGACAATGGGAACTTAGGGAGATTTTGTAATCGAGGTGTTCTGTGGATAATTTAAAAAGAAATGCAAAAGAGAATACTTCCATGGATCATTCGGTGGACAGCGCTGCGGAGAGCAGCGTTGACAGAAAACTGCAGGAGATCTTCGGCCTTACAGATGAGATGCTGCTGGCTGAGTTTGAGGCGGCTGAGAAGGATACGCGCGGCCTTCCCATACCTCCCCCGCCTGCGGACGAATTTGAGACCATCTGGTCACGGATCCAGGAAGACGCCTCCAACGCTGAGAAAGAGAAAGCCCCGATTATCAGAGTCCGGTTCAACTGGCGGCGGCTGGCCGCAATCGGGTTGATTGCCTGCCTGATGGCGGGCGGCTTGTGCTTTGTCGCAGTGGGCAAGAAGTCGTATTTTTATCGCGAGAAGATGTTGGGAGGGGATGCGGATAACACGGTGCTGGTCAATGATGACTATAAGGGAGATGTGAATGGCGAGGATGAGGCGTATGAAATTATTGAGAAAGAGTTGGGAATTACGCCGCTTCGATTAGGGTACATGCCATCAGAGATGAAGTTTCGCGATTTTGAATTGAGAGATGGGTATGCGAAAATTGGTTTTGAATATAGGGGACAAGTTGTATATTTTATCCAGTCAAAATACGAAAAGGTTGCTTCATATAAAACGGATACTGATGGGATTTATGAAAGTGAAGCCTATAATAAATGGATAAAACAAAAAATAATAGTAAAAAAAGAAAATATTGTAAATTCAATGGAGCGTTTTACAACTTCGTTCATTTTTAAAGGAGCATACTATCAACTTATTGGTAATATGCAAGAAGAAGAATTTTTAAAAATGGTGACGAGATTAACGCCATAGAGGAGAGGTTAATCATGAAAAAAATTTGGAAATCTATTTTTTCGCTTTTAATAGCTAGCCTTTTATTTATATCAAATGTATATGCATTTTCCTATCATACAGATGCGGAAACGTCTGTTGATGAGCCGTCAGAACTTTTACCCAAGAATATTAAAAGCGATAAAGCTACGGAAAAAGCTATTCGCCGAGGGAATTTTTTTGCACAGGCTGACTTGATAATTAGTGATCAAGGTAACGGAAATATTGGTGCCTTAGCAAAAGCGTATATGGATCATGCAGTTGATGAAGTCTATATTTCTATTTATCTTGACCGCTGGATTGATGAAGAGGAGAGGTGGGAACAAGTCGCATATTATGATGCCGAGTTTTACGCCGAGGACTATCCCGAAGGCCTGACGGATCCCACGGTAGACATTACCTTTTTAGATCAGGAAAGAGACCATTATTATCGCCTGCGCAGCTCTTTCTCAGCTGTTTATGAATATGAGTATGAGGGCTTCAGCCCCACTACATCCGGTATCTGGATCGACTAATTCATAACCCCCGCATTCGATACCCTTTATTTACCAAGACTCCCCCAGGCGCCGCAGCGCCTGGGGGAGTCCGCGTTCCAGGTCCCGCCTGTAAAGTTACTTCCCGCTTTCCCGGTATCCCTTCAGCGCCCGGACCAGCTGATCTGGGCAGGAGGTGGGGCGGAAGCCGCAGTGGATGCCGTCCAGGCGGCGGATCACCTCATCCACATCCATTCCCTCCACCAGCCGGGCGACGCCCTGGGTATTTCCAGGACAGCCGCCGACAAAACGGACATTCATCAATTTGTTGTCCTTTACTTCAAAGGAAATCTCTCGGGTGCAGACCCCTTTTGTCTTATATGTCATGTGTATGCCTCCATTCAAAATTCATCATCAATTAAGGACCGTTTAAAAGCCCTTTAAAGGAATCAGAAGCCTTCTCAAAACGCCATCTACAGATTATGCCCTATGAAGAATAGAATGTCAAGAGGGACAGCGGAAAGCCGGGAAAACAGCGGAAAGTAAAGGCCGCAATTGCAGAGCCGGCTGCGCGTTTGAAGCCCAAAAGGAAAATTCCTTGAAAAAATAGAAGGATGGCTATATAGTTAAGAGGACGGTAACCGCCGCGGGCGGTTATATGCGGACATTTGTGGGAAAATCAGAAGGAGGATCTGCATGTTAGGAATTATCGGAGCCATGGACGAGGAAGTGGCGAGAATTAAGGAGCAGCTCACGGAGGTTCAGGTAGAGACGCGGGCGGCCATGGATTTTTACAGAGGAAAATTGGGAGGAAAGGAGACGGTGGTGGTTCGGTCCGGCATCGGAAAGGTGAACGCCGCCATCTGTACCCAGATTCTGGCGGATGTATACCAGGTGAGCGGTGTGGTGAACACAGGGATCGCGGGCTCCTTAAAGGCGGAGATTGACATCGGCGATATTGTGCTGTCCAGCGATGCGCTCCAGCATGATATGGATGCGACGGGATTCGGCTATGCGCCGGGGCAGGTGCCGCGGGTGGATACCCTGTCATTTCCTGCGGATAAGGGACTGATTCAGCTGGCAGAGGCGTGCTGCCGGGAGGTGAATCCAGATATCCACACCTTTGTGGGCCGGGTGGTTTCGGGTGACCAGTTCATCTCAGATAAAGAAAAGAAGGAGTGGCTGGTAAAGACATTTTCCGGATATTGTACGGAGATGGAGGGGGCAGCCATCGCCCAGGCCTGCTATCTGAATGGGATCCCATTTCTCATTGTCCGGGCAATCTCAGACAAGGCGGACGACAGCGCCTCAGTAGACTACTCGGTCTTTGAGGCCAAGGCCATTGAGCATTCTGTGAATCTGCTCACAGAGCTTATCAGGAGATATGAGGCATAGAACCCTTTCTCATGGCAGAAGCGGCCTGAAAGGGATGAGAAGCGCTGTAAACCTTACAATCGATTTATAGGAGAATTTGACGAGCGATTCTAGGCTCCCTGAACTTCCCAAATAAAAAACCGTTGCTATAATAGACAGTGCCGGAAGGGCCCTCCGGCAGTCCAAGAGGCCGCAGCTGTCCTGAACGGCTGCGCGAAATCTATTATAAAAACGGAAATATCCGGGAAGAAAGGGGAGCTTTTGTTATGATGAGCTTTTTGCAGACAGGAAAAGCCCTGTATATTTTAGCAGCGGTCTGCCTGGCGGGGATAATCAGCCGGCTGATTGCGGGAAGCTTCTACAAAGGATTGATTAAGGAGAGCGTCAATATGGCGCTGACCAAAAACAAATATCTGCGGAATCTGAAACAGAATGCGGAGGATACATACAGAATCAACCAGGGCATGAACAATACGCGGGTGTATCTGGAGCGCCAGCTCTACGGCCTGCGCGTGATGGGCATGTCTATCCGAGGATTGGATAACCTGTCGGGGCAGCTGACGCTTCTCTGCTTCCTGGCAGGAGGTGCCGCGGCATTCCTCTCCTATTGGTATAGAAGCGATAACTATTATATTGTGCTTTACGGCACGGTGGGCATCTTAAGCGGTATGCTGACGATGCTGGTGGACTACGGGGTAAATCTGGAGGCAAGGAGGCAGCAGCTTCTCACCTGCCTGCAGGATTATATGGAAAATGTAATGCTGCCCCGAATGAACCGGGAGGGAAGCCCAGAGGGCGTGCCTGCGGTTACGGCAGAGGGGGAGCGCAGGGAATCGGCGCCTGTACGCTCCATTGGAAGAGAGCGCCGTTTCAATAATAATGCAAGGCGGGGCATTGAACAGGCAGCCGCCAGCCGGGAGAGCGGCAGGGAGAAAAAAGAGGAAAAGTCTGGGGATGACTGGCTGAAGGACCTGAATCCCGATCAGAAGCGGATGCTGGGGGAACTTCTGAAAGAATTTATTTCCTAACGATGGAAAGTATGGTATAATGGGAGCCATGAGCGGGCGGGTGCGCTTCGCGCAGCAATGTAACCAAATCACAGGGCGAGAGGCCTGTGAACATAAGAAAAGGAGAGCGCAGATATGGGAAAGGAAGTAACATTTGATTATTCCAAGGCAGCAGAATTTGTCTCTGCGGAAGAGATGGCCAATTTTAAGACCACAGTGATGGCGGCAAAGGATACCCTTCTTGGGAGAAACGGGGCGGGAAATGATTTTCTGGGATGGATCGACCTGCCGGTGGACTATGATAAGGAGGAATTTGCCAGAATCAAGAAGGCAGCGGCCAAGATCCAGCAGGATTCGGACGTGCTTTTGGTTGTGGGAATCGGCGGCTCCTATTTGGGAGCAAGAGCAGCGATTGAATTCCTGTCCAACAGCTTCTACAATGTATTGCCCAAGAGCGTTCGCAAGACACCGGAGATTTATTTCGTTGGGAACAGCATCAGCAGCAAGTATATTGCGGATTTGAAGCAGGTTCTGGAGGGGAAGGATTTCTCCGTGAATATCATTTCCAAGTCAGGCACTACCACGGAGCCTGCGATCGCGTTCCGCGTATTCAAGGAGATGCTGATTGAGAAGTATGGGAGGGAAGAGGCGAATAAGCGTATCTACGCCACGACGGACAAGGCGAGAGGCGCCTTAAAGAACCTGGCTGACCAGGAGGGATATGAGGAGTTCGTGGTACCGGACGATGTGGGCGGCCGCTTCTCCGTTCTGACTGCCGTAGGTCTTCTTCCCATTGCTGTGTGCGGCGCAGATATTGACAAGCTCATGGAGGGCGCTGCCTCTATGAGAAAGAAGGCGCTGGAGGCTCCCTACGAGGCGAATGCAGCTCTGCTGTATGCAGCAGTCCGCAATATCCTCCTGCGCAAGGGCAAGAGCGTGGAGATCGTGGCGAACTATGAGCCCAGCCTGCACTACATTTCCGAGTGGTGGAAGCAGCTCTTCGGCGAGAGCGAGGGCAAGGACCAGAGAGGCCTCTTCCCGGCAGCGGTGGATCTGACCACAGACCTGCACTCCATGGGCCAGTTCATCCAGGACGGCGCCCGCATTATGTTTGAGACAGTGCTGAATGTGGAGGAGTCACCGGCAGAGATTCTCCTGAACAGAGAGGACGTGGACACGGACGGCATGAACTATCTGGCAGGAAAGAGCGTGGACTTTGTAAACAAGAGCGCCATGAACGGCACCATTTTGGCCCATACGGACGGCAATGTGCCCAACCTGATGGTGAAGATTCCGGAGCAGAACGAGTTCTATCTGGGAGAGCTGTTCTACTTCTTTGAGTTCGCCTGCGGCGTGAGCGGATACATCCTTGGGATCAATCCCTTCAATCAGCCCGGCGTAGAGAGCTACAAGAAGAACATGTTTGCCCTTCTTGGCAAGCCGGGATATGAGGAGCAGAGGGAGGCTCTGCTCAAGAGACTGTAATCAGTACCTGACGCCTGCCGGAAAAGCCTGGCAGTGCATAAGAAGGCGGGGGAGACGCTGGGGATCCGGCGGCTTCCCCGCCGTGCTGTTGAAGGAGGAAATGACCCATGATATTTGATACACATGCCCATTACGACGACGAGGCATTTGACGAGGACCGGGAGGAGCTTTTGGCCTCCCTGAAGGAAAATGGGATCGGCGCGGTCACCAACATAGGCGCCAGCCTGGAAAGCTGCCGCACCACCCTAAAGCTGGCGGAGGCCTATCCCTGGATGTACGGGGCCCTGGGCATCCACCCCAGCGAGAGCGGGGAGCTTACAGAGAAGGACATGGACTGGCTGCAGGAAGCTTTGGGAAATGAAAAAATCCGCGCAGTGGGAGAAATCGGCCTTGACTATTACTGGGAGGAGCCGGAGCATGAGGTTCAGAAAAAATGGTTCGTGCGCCAGCTGGATCTGGCCCGGCAGGCCGGGCTTCCGGTGATCATCCACAGCAGGGACGCGGCGAAGGACACCCTGGATATCATGAAGGCGGAGAAGGCCGGGGATATGGGCGGTGTGATCCACTGCTTTTCTTATGGAAAGGAGATGGCCAGGGAGTACCTGAATATGGGCTTCTATCTGGGCATCGGCGGTGTGCTCACCTTCAAAAACGCCAGAAAGCTTAAGGAGGTGGCGGAGTATGCGCCTCTGACCTCCCTGGTTCTGGAGACAGACTGCCCGTATCTGGCCCCTGTGCCCAACCGGGGCAAGCGCAATTCCTCCCTGAACCTGCCCTATGTGGTGCGGGAGCTGGCGCAGCTAAAGGGCACGGATCCGGAGACTGTGGAGCGGGTCACCTGGGAGAACGCCCTGCGTCTTTACGGCCTGATTTGACGGTCTTATTTTCATTGCGCCATTGGCGGGGGGAAGTGCCGTAAATCTTTTTAAATGCCCGGGAAAAATGAAGCTGATTGAGGTAGCCCACAGCGCTGCTGATATCCCCCACGGACAGCTCAGTCAGCTTCAAAAGCTCCGCGGCCTTGGACATGCGGTAGCTGATCAGAAACTCCTGGGGACTCTTTCCCAGGGTATCCCGGAAAATCTTTCCGAAGTAGCTTCGGTTCAGATTGCAGAATCCTGCAATATCTTCCACGGAAATATCATTTTGAAAATTCTGCTCAATAAAGGAGATGGCCTCCTTTATATAAAAATCCCGTATCTTCCCGGTCTGTATCAGACGCTTGGAGGAGGAGCGGGTCAGGTAGTCCAGCATAAGGTACAGATGCCCGATGAGGTGAAAGGGGGACTGATCCGAGTGCTGGGCGATATAGAGCATCTCATTTTTTAACTCCAGGCTCAGATCCCGGGCGCCGGGATGGTAGATGGGGCTGTCCATGGTCAGGCCGGCCATCTCCAGGGACTCCTTGGCTTTCAGCCCGTCAAACTCCACCCAGGCGTACTCCCAGGGCAGCTTTTCGTCCGCAATATAGGTATTGACCTGCTTGGGAAAAATCATGAACCCCTGGCCGCTCCGGATCTGGTATGTGTGCGTGCGCCCGGCGGAATCATCGGACATGAGAGTCCCAGTGCCGGAGATCACATAGTGGAACAGATAGTGGTTGCGGGCCGCCGGGCCATAGGAGTGGGAGGGCTTGCAGTGCTCCCAGCCGTACTGGTAAAGGCTCAGATCAATAAAATTTTCATTGGGAAATACGGCGAACAGCAGGTCATTTGCCATAAAAAAGCCTCCTTTAAGGGTTACTTTAAGATCATTATATACCCAAATGCTAGGTGATTTCAATAATAAGACAGAAAAACGGCATTTGGGTATATATTTGCTGATATGCTCACATTTACTGCAAGCATAAGAGATGGTATCATGTAGGAACAATAAAGGGGAGAACCAAAAAAACATACAAAATGGGAGGGGTTTGATGGGCGGAATGCTAAGAAAAGTTGGAGTTGTAGGTGCCTTGGGCGCGGCTCTCATGCTGTCTGCATGCTCTGCCGGAAATTCCGGAAAGACAGAGCTGACATTCCAGATTTGGGACACGGCCCAGAGGGACGGCATGCAGGCGCTGATTGACGCATACGTGGCGGAGCACCCGGATGTGGAGATTAAGCTGCAGGTGACCAGCTGGGACGAGTACTGGACCAAGATGGACGCTGCGGCGGAGTCCAATCAGCTGCCGGATATCTTCTGGATGCATACCAATGAGATTCTAAAGTACACCAAATATGGCATGCTGGAGGATGTGACAAATCTCTATGACGATGTGGATCCGAATTATTATACGGAACACTTCTCAGAGATTGCTCTGAATAACGCAAAGGGAGCGGACGGCAGGATCTACGGCGTGCCCAAAGACAAGGATACCGTATGCCTGGTCTACAACAAGGAGATGTTTGACGCCGCGGGCGTTTCTTACCCGGACGAGAGCTGGACCTGGGATACGCTGGTGGAGGCTTCTCAGCAGATTTATGATGCCACGGGCAAGTATGGATATATGGCCTATGCCGACGACCAGCTCGGTTACTGGAATTTTGTGTACCAGGCAGGCGGACAGATTTTGACGGATGACAAGTCCAAGGGGGATTTCCTCAATCCGGGGACAAAGAAGGGCATTGAATTCTATGTGGGTCTTCAGGATTATGAATGGTGTCCGGATCAGAATTACTTTGCACAGACAAATCCAGGAACTGCGTTTTTCTCCGAGCAAGGCGCGATGTACTTTGAGGGCAACTGGAACCTGCTGTCCCAGCTGCAGAACAATCCCGAGATGGAGGGCAAGTGGGACGTGGCAGTGCTTCCCAAGTGCCCGGATCCCGTAGAAGGGGACGGGAGAGCAACGATTTCCAACGACCTGTGCTATGTGACGGGGGCCAAGGGCAAGAACAAGGAAGCGGCCCTGGCATTTATTAAGTTCCTCGGCACAGAGGAGGGACAGCGGATTCAGGGAGAGTCCGGAGTGGCTATTCCGGCATATGAGGGGTTGGAGAATACATGGATGCAGGTTTTTGAGGGGAGACTGAACGTGCAGAAATGTGTGGATATGTTTGAGTATGGCGTGCAGAGTGTGAACAATGCTTCCAGGCCTAATTGGAAGTCGGATGTCAGCGATATCCTGATTAAAATGTATACGAAGGAGCTGACCATTGACGAGGGACTGCAGGCGATGCAGGAGGCTGTGGACAGCGCAAGCGCTCTGTAATGTAAGGGGGAAAGAGATTTTATGGATAGAAAGAAATTTTTAAATGAGGATGCCAAATGGGGGTATATATTGATTGCTCCTACGATTATCGGCCTGCTGGTGTTAAATGTGTATCCTTTTATAGAGACGCTGATACTCAGCTTTTCCACCACACATCCTTTTGGCATTTATGAAATCAGCGGTGTGGGAAACTACGTGGAGATGTTCCAAAGCCCGGAGTTTTGGAAGGCTACCTGGAATTCCATTTACTTCTGTATTTTAACGGTGCCTGTAGGCATTTTCCTGGCCTTGGTGACGGCCGTGCTGCTCAACGCGAAGATTGCGGGAAAGACGGCCTTCCGCGCCATCTATTTCCTTCCCATGGTTGTGGCCCCTGCGGCGGTGGCTATGGTTTGGAAGTGGATTTTTAATTCGGACTATGGTATACTGAACCAGATACTGGGGGTAAAAATTGACTGGATTACAAATCCCCGCATTGTTATGATTTCCTGTGCGGTGGTGGCTATCTGGAGCGCTATCGGATATGACGCGGTGCTCCTGCTCTCCGGAATCCAGAATATTTCCAAGAGCTACTATGAGGCAGCCGGCCTTGACGGCGCTTCCAAGGTACAGCAGTTCTTCTTTATAACCCTTCCTATGGTTTCGCCTACTTTGTTTGTGGTGCTGATCATGCGCCTTATGTCATCTCTCAAGGTGTATGACCTGATTTACATGATGGTGGAGCCCACAAACCCGGCGCTGACCAGCGCCCAGTCCCTCATGTACCTGTTCTACAGAGAGTCCTTTGTGGCGGGGAACAGAGGCTACGCATCTGCCATTGTTATCTGGACGGTGCTGCTTATCGGAATTGTGACGCTGATTCAGTTCTGGGGACAGAAGAAGTGGGTCAACTACGAGGTATAGGAAGGAGAGGAACTTATGGATTCTTTGAGCACAAACAGAAAAATTACGACAGCTCTGGTATACCTGGTTTTGGCCGCAGGTGCGGTGCTGATGATCTTCCCCTTTGTCTGGATGCTCCTCACCAGCTTTAAGTCCATGGCGGAGAGCATGCGGATACCGCCCACGATCCTGCCGGCCCAGTGGCTTATCCAGAATTATACAGATGCCCTTGAAAGCCTGCCGTTTATCCGGCTGTATATCAATACGGCGCTGCTGATCCTGCTTCGCGTTATCTGCGCGGTGGCATTTTCCTCCGCAGCGGGATATGCCTTTGCGAAGCTTAAATTCCCAGGGAAGAATGCATTTTTCAGCCTGGTGCTGATTCAGATGATGCTTCCCTCCCAGATATTTATTATTCCACAGTATCAAATGCTTGCAAAGCTGAGCCTGACAAACACTATTTTCGCGCTGGTATTCCCGGGACTGGTAAGCGCATTCGGAACCTTTTTCCTGCGCCAGTCCTATATGGGGATTCCCGACGAGCTGGGTGAGGCAGCCTACCTGGATGGCTGCACAAGGTGGCAGACCTTTACCAAGGTGATGATGCCCTTAACCAAGGCTTCTATGGCGGCGCTTACCATCTTTACCGCAGTGTTTGCATATGCAGATTTGATGTGGCCCCTGATCGCCAACACGGATTTAAATATGATGACCCTTTCCGCCGGGCTTTCCACGCTGAGAGGACAGTTCACAACCAATTATCCGATGCTCATGGCGGGCTCGATGCTGGCAATGATTCCTATGGTTATTCTGTATCTGGTATTCCAGAAGCAGTTCATCGAAGGAATTGCCATGACAGGAGGGAAATAAGCAGACTGCATTTGGACATGAGCTGCAAGGCAAATATCCCGCAGAAAACTGCGGGGTATTTGTCCCCTGCGGCAGGCGCAGGGGGACATGGGAGACCATGTCTTTTTGCGTTTTCACAACAAAAACAGGAGAGTAACAGTTATGGCAGTTCATTATGACGAGACTCGAAAGATATTCAGCTTACAGACGAAAAACTCTACGTATCAGATGCAGATAGACCGCTTTGGCGTCCTGCTCCATCTGTACTATGGGAGCCGGACGGAGAGCCCCATGGATTACCTGCTGACCTATGCGGACAGAGGCTTTTCCGGCAACCCCTATGACGCGGGGACGGATCGGACCTATTCTCTGGATGTGCTTCCCCAGGAGTATCCCTGCCACGGGACAGGGGATTTCCGCAGCGTCTGTCTGGTGATGGAGAATCCGGACGGGACATTAAGCTGCGACCTGCGCTACAAGGCGCACAGGATCGATGACGGAAAATATGGGATTCCCGGTATGCCTGCGGTTTACGGGGGCAGCGAGGACTCCCAGACTGTGGAGATATGGCTGGAGGATGAGGCCTCCGGCCTGGAGGTGGAGCTCCTCTACGGCGTGATCCCGGATCGGGATGTGATCACCCGGAGCGCGCGGCTGATAAATAAGGGAAAGGATTCCCTTATCATCCAAAAAGCCTCCACGGCCTGCCTGGATTTCCTCTGGGGCGACTACGATCTGCTGCGTTTTTACGGCCGCCACGCAATGGAGCGGAACCTGGAGCGGACCCCCATTTCCCATGGGGTTACCAGCATCGGGAGCAAGCGGGGGGCCTCGAGCCACCAGTACAATCCCTTCCTCATCGTGGCGGAGAGGGGAGCAAACGAGGAGAAGGGGCGCTGCTACGGCATGTCCTTTGTGTACAGCGGAAACTTCAAGGGCCAGGCGGAGCGGGATCAGTATGATCAGACCCGGGTGATCCTGGGGCTCCAGGACGAGCTGTTCTCCTACCGGCTGGCGCCGGGGGAGGAGCTGTGGGCCCCGGAGGTGATACTCTCCTATTCCGGGGAGGGGCTGGCCCGCCTGTCCCAGAGCTTTCACAAGATTATCCGCCATAACCTGTGCAGGGGAAGATTTAAGAATTCCTACCGCCCGGTCCTGGTGAATAACTGGGAAGCAACCTATATGGATTTTGATGGGGAGAAAATATGCGAGATCGCCCGCCAGGCAGCGGATCTGGGCATCGAGATGCTGGTGCTGGACGACGGCTGGTTCGGCAAGCGCAACAGCGATACCTGCAGCCTGGGAGACTGGTGGGTGAATGAGGAAAAGCTGGGAGGGACGTTAGCAGAGCTGGTGAACCGCATCAACGGCATGGGACTAAAGTTCGGCCTCTGGGTGGAGCCGGAGATGATCTCCGAGGACAGCGAGCTCTACCGGCAGCACCCGGACTGGGCCTTTGTCATTCCTGGGCGCAAGCCGGTGCGCTCCAGGGGGCAGCTGGCCCTGGATTTCTCCCGCCAGGAGGCGGCGGACTATGTGTTTGACAGTCTGTGCAGGGTGCTGGACAGCGCCAATGTGGAGTACCTGAAGTGGGACATGAACCGCAGCATTATCGATGTGTACTCCGCCCTGGAGGACAGCAAGAGCCAGGGGCGGGTGCTCTACCAGTATATACTGGGCTTGTACCGGTTCCTTGACCGGCTTGGGCGGCGCTATCCCCATATATTGATCGAGGGCTGCTGCGGAGGCGGCGGCCGGTTTGACGCGGGCATGCTCTACTATGCGCCCCAGATCTGGTGCAGTGACAACACGGACGCGGTGGATCGGATCCGCATCCAGTACGGAACCTCCTTCGGCTACCCGGTATCGGCGGTGGGCGCCCATGTGTCCACGGTGCCCAATCACCAGACGGGCCGATCTGTTTCCTTTAAGACCAGGGGCGTGGTGGCCATGGCCGGAACCTTTGGCTACGAGCTGGATCTGGGAAAGCTTCTTCCTGAGGAGAAGGAGGAGGTTAAGGAGCAGGTCAGGGCCTACAAGAAGTACTGGCGGCTGATCCAGGATGGGGATTATTACCGCCTGTCGGATCCCTTCCTCCCGGATGGGCTGGGAGCCTGGGAGTTCGCCGCGGAGGACGGATCGGAGGCTCTTCTGAATGTGGTTACCCTGAACACCCACGGAAATCCCCTGACCGCCTATGTGCGGCTCAGAGGCCTTCTGCCGGAGGAATGGTACCGGGCGGAGGAGACAGGACAGGTTTACCAGGGGCGCGCACTGATGGAGGCCGGAATTCCGGTTCCCCATATGCCGGATGAGTACCAGGCCTGGCAGCTGCATCTGACGCTGTGCCCCCGGGATAATTCCATGGATGCGTAACTGCCGGCCGTCTAAACGGTTGCGAGAAATAAGGAGAATGAGATGAGCAGAAAAGGTTTTGCGTGGGAGGAACGCCTGGCAAGGCACATGGATGAGCTGAAGTGGCTGTACATGGAGCTCTATGACAGCCCGGAGCATTTTGAGGAGCTTATCGCCAATATGCGCGGATTTTACGATGAGCGCAAGCCGGCCTTAAAGCGCCAGGATAAAAAGCGGGAGGAGGATCCCGCCTGGTTTAAGAAAAATGGCATGCTGGGCATGATGATGTACGCCGGGAATTTCGGCGGCACACTGGCCGGTGTGGGGGAAAAGCTGGACTATATCAAGCGGTGCGGGGTGAACTATCTCCATCTGATGCCCCTTCTTGAGAGCCCGGCGGGCCGCTCCGACGGGGGATACGCGGTGGCGGATTTCCGGAAGGTGCAGGAGGAGCTGGGGACGATTGAGGATCTGGAGGCTCTGGCGGACAAATGCCGCCGCCAGGGGATCAGCATCTGCCTGGACTTTGTGATGAACCACACCTCCGAGGATCACGAGTGGGCGAGGCGGGCCAGAAACGGGGAGAGGGAGTACATGGACCGGTATTTCTTCTATGACCGGAAGGAGGACGTGGACGCCTATGAGCGGACTGTGCCCCAGGTCTTTCCCACCACAGCCCCAGGAAACTTTACGTGGCTTCCAGAGATGGGAAAATACGTGCTCACCACCTTTTACCCCTACCAGTGGGATCTGAATTACAAAAATCCCGTGGTATTCAACGAGATGATGTACAATTTCCTCTTCCTGGCCAATCGGGGCATCGATGTGATCCGCATCGACGCGGTGCCCTATATATGGAAGGAGCTGGGGACAAGCTGCCGCAATCTGCCCAAGGTGCACACCATTGTGCGGATGATGCGCATGATCGGGGAGATTGTCTGCCCCAGCGTGCTGCTTCTTGGCGAGGTGGTGATGGAGCCGGAGAAGGTGGCCCCCTACTTCGGAACCGTGGAGAAGCCGGAGTGCCATATGCTCTACAATGTGACCACCATGGCCAGCATCTGGCACACAGTGGCCTCCGGGGACGCAAGACTGCTCAAGAAGCAGCTGGAGGCTGTGGCCGGTCTGCCCAAGGAGTACACCTTCCTCAACTATCTGCGCTGCCATGATGACATCGGCTGGGGCCTTGACTATGGAACCCTGCGCCAGTACGGCATGGAGGAGGTATCCCACAAGGAATTCCTGAACGATTTCTTCACGGGGAATTATCCCACCAGCTTCAGCCGGGGCGAGCTCTACAACAATGATCCGGTCACAAGGGACGCCCGGTTCTGCGGAACCACGGCTTCCATGTGCGGCATTGAGAAGGCGGGCTTCTGCGGCGATGCGGAGGGGATGGATCAGGCTATCCGCCTGGACGAAATGCTCCACGCCTTTATGTTTATCCAGTCCGGCATCCCCGTGATCTACAGCGGGGACGAGGTGGGGCAGGTGAACGACTATACCTACAAGGAGGATCCGGAGAAGCGGGAGGACTCCCGGTATATCCACCGGGGAAAATTCTGCTGGGATCTGGAGGAGAAGATTGACGAGCCGGGAACAGTCCAGGACCGTTTGTTCCACGCGCTGCGCAGGCTGGAAGTCCTGCGGGCGGGGGATGCGGTCTTTGACAGCCGGGTGCCCTTTTATATGGCGCAGACAGGGGATATATCCGTGCTCTGTCTGGTCCGCAGGGGGGAGAAGGAAACGGCCATGGGGATCTTCAACTTCAGCCGGGATGCCCGGCGGATCCGGGTGGAGGATTCATCGGTGCCCGATACATTTACCGACATGCTGAGCGGGGAGGAGAAAAATATCCGCGACATCGCCCTGCCGGGCTTCGGGTTCTTCTGGCTGCGCGCATGATCTATAGAATGGTGAGCATGTTGTAGAGCTTCATCAGCCGGATGTCCTCCTTGGACAGGCGCAGGCTCTTCTCGAATTCCGCAGTCTCCTTCTGAGGGGTCTTGGACAGCAGGATCTTGGCGGAGGTGGGCATCAGCGGACGGCTGGAGATGCCGAAGGCCAGCCCCCATTTGACCGGAGCGTTTAAATAGGGGCTGGGGACGCCCAGCTGGTAGTGGTCCATCTCCATGTGCTGGTTCTGCATTACCAGCAGGCTCAGGGCGTCAAAATGGGTCAGCACGCCGTCATAGAGGTTCTCGCACAGGTGGTAGTGCTGATAGTCGTCCACATTCATGTACATCTGGATGTGGTAGGCCCCACGGCCCACCTCCTCCAGGATGTCGGCCACGCTGCGGACAATGCGGTTGCTGCGCCCGTCGTAGTAATAGGCATAGAAGCGGTCCAGACCGGCAAAAAAGGCGGGAACCTCCCCGGCTGTGGTGCCGTTTCTCTGGGAGGGCGGCAGATAGAGGAGCTGCGTCACCCCCACATCCAGGGCCGCCGCGATGTCGTA
>CALWMT010000019.1 GCA_944382045.1 uncultured Enterocloster sp.
TCCCGATACCGTGGTAAAGGCTCGTTCCGTTCCCACTGTGTCATGCCGGGCTGCCAAATCCGTCACATAAGCTGTCATTTTTTCTTGGTCTAGGGAAATCGCGTCTCCCTGGGAGCCAGTGATCCAAGAGCTCATAACCTCGCCGGAAAGCACCTCCTGCTCCCCGCCGAAAATATACCGGATCTCCCGCTGGCGCAGCTGATTCATCGCCTGGCACAGGGCAGTGAGCTCCGGGCTTGTCTCCCAGACACCCACTGTATAGTAACAGCCCTCTGCCTCCAAATTCAGGCTGGTCTCTCCGGCCTGTACTGCCTGCTTAATAAGGGCTGCCGTCTTCTCCGCATCTACGTTGTTTCCCTGAACCGCAGGGATGATTGTAAATGGCTCCCCCTCCGCATAGGCCGATATATGGGCATCGGAGGTGACTGTAATTCCAGAGCCGCTGATACAGGGCAGCGCCTGGATCGCCGCCTCCAGCTTCTCCTGGCTGAAGGTCTCCGCCATATCCAGGGTGTGCGAATTGTCCACAGAGGGGCCGGAGGCTCTGCCCGAGGCATTCTGTGCATCCAAAATCGCAGACAGCTCCTGGGGAACTGTCACCCTATAATCTATATCTGACCCGCGGATCTGGTCCCGGCCGCCCCCCTTTTTCTCAATGGAGAGCGTGTACTCACTGGCGTAAAATCCCTCAATCCGCTCTCTGGCCTCCTCTGCATCCAGGCCGCCCACACCGATGCCGTTGATCCGGGTTCCTGTGACAAAGGTATCCGCCGCCTCCTCAGCAAAGGAGGTCAGTCCTGCTGCGAGGACAGTGAGCGCTGCCGCCGCCAGTGCTGCCGCCATCTTCCTTCCCCTGTTCCTTCTATTGATAGATCTCATGGGTGAAAATCCTTTCTTTACTCTGAAAATACCGCCGCCGGCAGGCGGCATGCAGGTTTACTTTTCAACATCTACAAAGAATACCAGCTTGTCCCTGGTTTTTCAATACCTGTTTGTAAATTGTAAGGAAAAAAAGAACCAGACCCTTAAAAGGGGTCTGATTCCTTTGTAATACCCATCCTCTGTCTGCTAATCTATCACCGCAACGCTCTCTATCACCGGCTGATTTTCCGGTGCTACGGTGCCGTTGCCATCCTCCACGGGAACCGCCTCGCAGATGGCATCTACCACCTCCATGCCCTCCGTCACATACCCAAAGCAGGCATACTGCCCATCCAGATACTGGCTGTCCTCATGGACGATGAAGAACTGAGAGCTTGCGCTGTCCGGCCTCTGGGAGCGGGCCATAGAAATCGCGCCCCGCGTGTGGGACAGCGGATTCTCCACGCCATTCATAGCGAACTCTCCCTTAATCTCCCGGTCTGAGCCGCCCATTCCTGTGCCCAGCGGATCACCGCCCTGGATCATAAATCCGCTGATGATCCGGTGAAAGGTCAAGCCGTCATAAAACCCTTCTTCTGCCAAATCCAGAAAATTCGCCACGGAAATAGGGGCGGTGTCCCCGTCCAATTCCACATCGATGGTGCCGTAATCCTTCACCGTAATTCGCACATGATGCTTTCCCGCGGCAGCCGCCAGGTCAAGCTCCTCTGCTCCCGCCTGCGCATCGCTGGTCTCTTCCTCCTGCGAAGCGCTGGTTTCTTCCTCCCTTGCGGCGCTGGTCTCTGTCTCTGCCTCTGTCTGCACTGTCTCCTCTGCAGCCTGCGTGCTTTCCTGTGCCGCCTGCTGCTGGCAGCCGGCCAGCACAGAAACCGCCAGAGCTGCTGCTGCTAGTAATTTTATATACCGTCTCATTCTCTATACTCTCCTTTTACCGCAAATGCATGATTCATTGGCCCGCTTCCCTTTCCAAGATCCAGCATGGCCTCCAGGGCGCCGGACAGATACACCTTGGCCTGCCGGACCGCCTCCTCCAGCTCCAGGCCCTTGGCCAGGTTCGCCGCGATGGCGCTGGAAAGCGTACAGCCCGTTCCATGGGTATTGGGATTGGCAATCCGCTTCCCGCAAAACCAGCGGCAGCTGCCGTCCTTATAAAGAAGGTCATTGGCATCATTCAGCTGATGGCCTCCCTTGCAGAGCACTGCACAGCCATAGGCGTCCCCGATCCTCCGGGCTGCCCGCTCCATATCCTCCGGCGAATCAATCTCCATCCCCGAAAGGATCCGGGCCTCCGGTATGTTGGGCGTGAGCACGGCTGCCATCGGAAGCAGATACTCCTTGAGCACCTCAATGGCCTCCTCATTGATCAGCCTCGCACCGCTGGTGGCCGCCATAACCGGGTCCACCACAATATTCCTCGCGTGATAAAAGGACAGTCTATCGGCAATCGTCCGGATCAACGCTCCGGACGACACCATACCGATCTTCACTGCATCGGGGAAAATATCTGTAAAAATATCATCCAGCTGTTCCCCCAAAAACTCCGGTGCCACCTCCATAATCCCTGTGACCCCTGTTGTGTTCTGTGCTGTCAGAGCCGTAACTGCGCTCATGGCATAGACCCCATGAACGGTCATCGTCTTGATGTCCGCCTGTATTCCAGCGCCTCCGCTGGAATCACTGCCCGCAATTGTAAGTGCCGTCTTCATTATGCATTCTCTCCTGTCTCATTCCCGTAGTGAAGCTGAGGCAGCACATTCATCGGATAGTCCATAATCAGCAGATCCGCCTCCTTGTCCGTATAGTGCTCCTGCTTATGTATCACTACCACATACCGCCCGGAAAAGTATTTCACATACTGCTTAAATACCTCGGACCCCAGCGTGGTCCCCAAAAGCAGCAGCACATCCGCCTGGGAGATCTCCTGGGTGGTGCGCGTCATATTCTGGCTGTCCACCATCTCCCCGCTCAGGCAGATCAGGGGCCGGATGGGAATATTGCACTCCTCACACAGGGGAACCCTCTTAGCCTCCAGCATATAGGAGATGGGATACATCCGCTTGCATCTGGGGCACTGATTCTTATAGATGCTTCCGTGCAGATTGATCACATTCCTGCAGCCTGCCTGCTCCATCTGCTCATACGTGTTGGTGTCAATGATGCACTGGAGCCTTCCCGCCCGCTCCATATCCGCCAGCGCTTCCGCCGTGGCCGTCTTCCTGGGAATATTTCTCAAAATCTCATTCTTATAAAATTCAAAGAACTGCTCCGGACGGGTGTTGTAAAATGCGCTGGTGAACATCTCCTCCACACAGCAGCCGTATTTCTCCTCAATCTCATACGCCCGTTCCTGTTTCTTGAGGGCCTCCAGGCCTCCCTCCTCCAGCATGCCGGAACCGCAGAGGGCCACCGTGTATCTGCTGTCATCCAGCATATGGCGCAGCTGAGTTATTTTGTCCAACATGGTGCATGCCTCCTCTCTTCTCATTTCATTCCTAACAGCCCGGTGTCTGTCCCCCGGCTGTTACTTCCCATTATACAATTTTATGCGAAGAAACTCTACCTAATTCTCTCCATTTTTATTTTTATTTTTTGTTTACAAGGAGAAAACTGTGGTATAATAAACTAGCGTCACATTTCGACAGACAGAAAGGCAGCGGTATGGCAGATCATAGAAAGACAGATGCGGCAGCAGCGAAGGGATTTCCGGCTCAGATACTGCCGGAAAGCGCCATTGAGCTTCATATGCTTTTGGAAAATATTCCGGGAGGCGTATGCCTTCTGGAGATAGGACCGCAGATTCGTGTCATTTATGCCAGCTCTGGTTTTTTCCGCATGATCGGCTCTGCGGAAAACGAATTTGTGCTGCCCTGCGCGCTTGAGGCCCTCCGAATCCATCCAGACTATCTCGCCGAGTATGAGAATGCACTGCGCCAGGGCGCCCAGGACGGAGAGATGCCTGCCCAAGCTCACAGGCTCCAAAGCGCCGCCGGGGGATGGATCTGGCGCCGTGCCCAGGCAGTAAGGACGGACTGTGCCTGCAGCCCCTATCCGGTGATGCTGGAGCTGTCCTCCGACATATCTGAGACCGTCGCCTTGGAGGAGTCCCTGGCAGAAAGCCAAGCCCATCTTCTGGCCGTCCTGGATCAGAATCCCTACCCCCTGTGGCAGGTGGATATTGCAAAGCGGTCGGTCCGCACTTACAATGCGGTTTCTCAGTCGGCAATTCCCGAGCGGGAATTTAAGAATTTCCCTGAGACGCTTATTTCCAGGGGGATCGTCCACTCAGATTCCGCAGAGAACTTCCGCAAATTCGCCGCGGATCTGCTGGCAGGCAAGAAGGAGGACAGCGGAAGCTTTATTATGCTGAACTCCTTAAATCACTGCTCCTCCTGGTTCTCCCTCTCCTACCGCATGACCTTTGACCGGGAGAACAATCCCATCCGGGCGGTGGGCGTTCTGGAGCAGCTTCCGGACATCTCCTGCCTCTCATCCGGCTATTATCGGCGGTCTCTGCCGGAGATCGTCCGCCACCATCTCCTGGCGCGCATGCGGGTCAATCTCACCGCTGACCGGACGGAGGAGTTCTGGCTGAATGGAACGGATCAGACCAGCCTCGTTCAAGGGCGCAGCTGTTCGGAGCTGATTCAGTTCGAGAAAAAGCAATATTTGCCTACGGAAGGGAGATGCTCCAGCATATCGCAAAGACGCTGGGGGATGTATTTGGAAAATCCTTCATCTTCCGCACCTGGGACGCAGAGTTTGTTGTACTCTTTCCCAACACGATCCTGGAGGTTTTCATGGGCCGGTGCACCCGGGTCCGCACCTCGCTTCAACGGCGCTATCCCAAGCAGATCCGCATCGGCTATACCTGGGCGGACGGTGTATTTTCTGCCCGAAATCTGGTGCGGGAGGCCCAGTCCATCATGCGCTGTGAAAATGTACAGGATCTCTCCGGCGAGCGGACCGCATTTCTGGAGGAGCATGCCATGCATCGGGATACTCCCGAAGCACGGCAGACCTTTGTGGCCTATTTTCAGCCCAAGGTCGATATGCGGGATGGCAGCCTGGCCGGCGCTGAGGCTCTGGTACGGGGGATTGACAGCATGGGAAATATTATTCCTCCCGGCCAGTTTATCGAGACGCTGGAGAAGAACGGCTCTATCCGGGAGCTGGACCTGTACATGCTGGAGAGTGTGCTCAAGCAGCTGAGCCAGTGGAAGTCCCAGGGACTTCCTGCTGTCCGGGTATCCGTGAATATTTCCCGTTTTACCCTGTTCAATCCCACGTCCCTGGCCTCCATCCTAGCCATTCAGAGCCACTACCCGGAGATTCCGGCAGAGCAGATTGAGCTGGAGATCACCGAGACAGCCGGGGACATGGAGAAGGCCACGCTGGCCTCCATCGTAGACAATTTCCGGGAATTCGGAATCGAGTTTGATTTGGATGACTTCGGATCCCGCTATGCAAATATATCCATGTTCAGCAGCATCCGCTTCAACACCATCAAGCTGGACCGCAGCCTGGTCAATGATCTGCCTGACAATGAGATCAGCCGGATGCTGGTGGAGAATATCGTGACCATCTGCAAAAATTTTGGCATGCGCTGCGTGGCTGAGGGTGTGGAAACCCGCCTTCAGGAGGCCGCCCTGCTGAAGGCAGGCTGCATTTATGCCCAGGGGTACTATTATTCCAAGCCTCTGCCCCCCGGCAAATTTGAAAAAGAGTTTTTGCAAAAAGGCAATTAGTTAAAGGAGGTACCTATAAATGACAGATTCTACTACTTCCCCGGCAAGGTCCGAGGAGGCCCGCTCCGGCTCGCCCCTAATCATCGGCATCGGAGCCTCTGCCGGCGGGCTGGAGGCCCTTCAGCAGTTTTTCCAGCACATGCCCGGCAACAGCGGAGCCTGCTTTGTGGTGGTCCAGCACCTCTCGCCGGATTATAAAAGCCTTATGGCGGACATCCTGGGGAAGCACACCCAGATGCGCGTAATTCAGGCAGAAAATGATATGCCCGTACGGGCCAACACGGTCTTTCTCATACCGCCTAAGAATAATATGACCATAAAGGATGGAAAGCTTCATCTGACGGAATTCGTCCCCGGCATGCTCAACCACCCGATCGATGTATTCTTCAATTCCCTGGCGGAGGAAAAGAAGGAGCGGGCCATCGTAGTTGTCATGTCCGGGACTGGCTCTGACGGCACCAGCGGCATCAAGGTAGTGAAGGAGCACGGCGGCCTGGTCATCGTCCAGGATCCGGAGACCGCCAAGTTTGACGGCATGCCCCGGAGCGTCATCAATACCGGTCTGGCGGATTTTGTGCTGTCACCGGACGAGATTGTGGATGAAATCCTCAACTTCTCCAATTACCCCACTCTGATCAAGGCCCATGGGCGGGAGACTATGCTCACGGACGAGGAGACCTTTGTGCAGATCTATGCCATTTTAAAGAAGATCTCGGATCCCCCCTTCGGCAAGCTGGATCTGATCAGCTGCCGGAATGTGATGATTTATTTCCAGCCGGTGCTCCAGAAGTCCCTGTTTGCCATTTTCCACACGGCCCTCAAGAACAACGGCTATCTGTTCCTCGGAAAGAGCGAGACCGCCGGGGAATACTCCAATGTATTTAAGGCGGTGTGCAGTGCGGAAAAGATCTACATACACAAGGGCGAGGGCAAGGTGGATGAATTTTCGCCGCCATCCTTTAACATTCCCAACATAAGGGCCATATCGCCCAGGGCCGCAGGCACCGTGGACAGGGAGCAGGGCGACTCCACCATGGAGACTGCCTACATTCATTTCCTGGAGAGCTTCCTTCCGGCCTCCGTGGTCTTAAATGAGGCCAACAACGTGATCCATTTCTTCGGAAATTATACGGATTACATGGCCATCGCTCCCGGGAAGGCAACCTTTAACTTTTTCAGCATGGTGAACAAGGACTTAAGCCTGGTAGCCTCCACCGCATTAAACCGCTGCCGCTCTGAGCACATCGCGGTAACCTACACGGGAATTCAGGTGGACTGCCCCTCCGGCCAGCGCACCGTAAACCTGACCGTAAGCCCGGTTCCCGGCCGCAGCAAGGAGGACACAGGACTCATCGCCGTGCTCTTTATGGAAAATATGGATCCGGCTCCTGACGGGGTGACGGAGAAATACGACGTGGACACCACAGCGGCCCGGCGCATCGCTGACCTGGAGCAGGAGCTGCACGAGTCCCAGAATGACTTGAAATCCACCATCGGCGAGCTGGAGACAGTAAATGAGGAGCTGCAGGCTGCCAACGAGGAGCTGCTCACCGCCAATGAAGAGCTCCAGAGCTCCAACGAGGAGCTTCAGTCCGTAAATGAGGAGCTCTACACGGTAAACACAGAGTACCAGCAGAAGCTTGATGAGCTGACCATGCTCACCAACGATCTGTCCAACTTCCTGTCCTCCACCATGATCGGCATCCTGTTTGTGGACAGCAATCTGAACATCCGCAAATTCACCGAGTATGTGGGGCGGGAATTCCAGCTCATGGAGCACGATGTGGGCCGGTCCTTCCAGATATTTGCCCACAGCTTCCCGGACGAGGACATCATCCAGGATGCCAAGGAGGTGCTTAAGAGCCTGGTGCCCATTGACAGGGAGGTAACCGCCATGAACGGGCGCTACTATACCCTGCGCATCGCCCCCTACCGCACCACAGAGAATAATATCCGCGGGCTGGTCATCACCATTATCGACAGCCTGGGGGCGGACAATAAATCATAAAAAGGAGGATGCAACGTGGCTTTTACCGATTATATGGCTGCGCAGAAGCTGGGGCGCAGACGCTATCAGGATGCCCTTGTACACGGCAAGTACCCCTATCTCCCTGTGCTTGACAATATTTTATCCTATTCAGAGATCACCTCCTCTGTCAGCCTGGGAGTGATGGATATTCCCCTCTCCCGGCTGGTCGGGACAAAGACAGAGGACCGGACCAATGCCTTTGCGAACAACTTTATGCCTCTGCTCCCTGAAAAATCCGAGTTTGCCGCAAAGTGGTCCATGGTCTTTGACTATCAGATCAAGGAGGGCATACATGACCCCATTGTGGCCTTTGAGTACATGAATCAGTTTTATGTGCAGGAGGGAAACAAGCGGGTCAGCGTGATGAAATTCCTCGGCGCATACAGCATTTCCGGCTCCGTGACGCGGCTGATTCCCAAGCGCACCGAGGACAAGGAAAATAAAATTTATTTTGAATTTCTTGACTTCTATCAGGTTTCCCAAAACTGTGAGGTCTGGTTCAGCCGCCTTGGAAGCTACCGCCGCCTCTTAAAGCTTATGGGAAAAGCGCCCGATGAGGTTTGGAATGATGAGGATCAGCTCTTCTTTCGGTCCGCCTTCGGCCGCTTTGCAAAGGCCTTCCAGATGGCCCACGGGGAAAAGCTGGAGATGACTGTCTCGGACGCCTTTCTGGTCTATATTGAAATCTATGGCTACAGCCAGACCTGCGCGCAGACAGAGAAGGAGATGTTCAATGCCCTTCAGAAAATCTGGTCTGAAATCCAGCTTGCGGAGCGCGGAAGGCAGGTAGAGCTGGTTCAGGATCCAGAAGCTGCAAGGGAGCTCTCACGTCCCTCCCTTCTCAACTGGTTTATCCCCGCCGGCCTCCTCGAGCCGGATACGCTGAAGGCTGCCTTTATCTACACCAAAACCGCTGAGACCTCCAGCTGGACCTATGCCCATGAGCTGGGAAGACAGCATATCGGACAGGTTTTGGGGGAAAAGGTGAAGACCATCGCCTTCGACCAGGCGGACACGGAGGAGGCGGTAGCCGCCGACATAGAAAAGGCGGTAGATGCCGGGTGCTCTGTCATTTTTACCACTGCCGTGCAGATGGTTAATCAGAGTGTGCGCTCAGCGATTCTCCACCCGGAGGTAAAAATATACAACTGCTCCATCAAGATGTCCTACTCCTCCATCTGCACCTATTACGCGCGGATGTATGAGTCCAAATTCCTCATGGGGGCCATCGCAGCCGCAATGTCCCGGGACGACCGTCTGGGCTACATCGCAGATTATCCCATCTATGGCACGATGGCCAATATCAATGCCTTTGCCATGGGAGCCCGAATGATAAATCCCTATGTGAAGGTTTATCTGGAGTGGTCCCGCACAAAGGCCGGGGACGCCGCTGCCCGCCTGGAAAGCCAGGGAATCCGCTATATTTCCGGAGATGACATGATTACTCCCCAGCGCGCTTCCCGCCGGTATGGCCTCTATCTCACAAAGGAGGACGGGACCATCGAGAACCTGGCAACCTCCATCTGGCACTGGGGCAAGTTTTATGAACAGATCCTGCGCATCCTGTTAGGCGGCGCAGGGGATACCAGCGCCGCCAAGGGAAGGAAGGCCGTCAACTATTGGTGGGGTATGTCGTCCGAGGTCATCGATGTGATCTGCTCTGAAAATATGCCCCATGGCATCAACCGCCTGGTGGAGCTCCTGCGCAATTCCATCCGCTCGGGAAGCTTCCATCCCTTTGATGGCTTGATCTACTCTCAAAATAAGACCATTCAGTGCCGTAACGGGGAGAGCCTGAAGCCGGATTCCATTATCACAATGGACTGGCTCGCCGAGAATGTTGTGGGCCGGAAACCGGAATTTGAAGAATTGACAGCAGAGGCCCAGAGGCTGGTGACGCTTCAGGACATCGAGATTGACGAAACATCAAAAATGGAGAGCTGATAAATGAACATATTGGTATTAGCCGATCATGAGTCAAAGATACTTTACGATTATTATGATCCCAATCGAATGAAGGATATTGACCTGATTATATCCTGCGGCGACCTGGAGCCGGAATATCTGAGCTTCTTTGCCACTATGTGCCCTGTGCCCGTACTCTATGTGCGGGGCAATCATGACAACAAATATGAGCGCCGGCCTCCGGAAGGATGCATCTGCATCGAGGATGATATTTATGTATATAAGGGAATCCGGATTATGGGGCTGGGAGGCTCCATGCGGTATCTTCCCGATGCGGATAATCAATATACGGAGCGCCAGATGCGGGCGCGCATACGAAAAATGTTCTTCAAGCTGTGGCGGCGCAAGGGCTTTGATATCCTGGTTGCCCATGCCCCCGCCTTCCATGTAAATGACATGGAGGATCTGCCGCACCGGGGCTTTGCCGCCTTCTGCGGACTCATGGAGAAATATAAGCCCAAATATTTTCTCCATGGACACGTCCATGCCAGCTACGGCGGGAGCTTTAAGCGGAAGGATACCTACTGTGAAACCACCGTCATCAACGCCTATGATTTCTATGTAATTGAATACCCAGAGCCGGCAAAGGGCTGAGGGAGGCTGGAGTGCTAAGGCGCTCCGCCTTCTTTTTTTATCCTCATCGCTCCAGAAACCCCTTAAGCTCCATCCGTTCCCCGTCGGTCCAAATCCGAACCGCGCCCTGCTTTCCCGTCTCAAGCACATGAGCCCCCATGTCCTTAAGCGCTTTCACCACTCTCGGGGAGGGATGTCCATAGGAATTATCACGGCCGTAGGAGATAACCGCGGCCCGCAGAGGCATCTGCGCCAAAAACAGCTCATCCGAGGAGCCATCCGACCCGTGGTGGGCGGTCTTTAACACCTGCGTGTGCGCCAGATGCTGCCCTATCAGGGCAGCCAGACCTTCCCTACCCTCCCCGACAGTGTTTTCCCCGGCAGCCGCCTCCCCGCCGGACCGGCCCTCTGCCGCCAGCGCCAGCATCTCCCTCTCCTGCTTTTTCCCCATATCCCCGGTAAAAAGCATGTGAAATCCACCAAAATCTGCACATATCACCAGCGAATGGGCATTCCTGTCCTCCGAACCGCCCTTCGGCTGTCCGCCGTCTCCGCCCCCATACAGACAGACGAGCTCCAGCTCCCCCAGCCGGATCCTTTCGCCGGGGCCCATGCTCCACACTGCCGCCCCCCGCGCCTCTCCCAGGGCCGCCAGCTCCCCATACACGCTGTCCCCTGCGCAGTTTGCGGGCAGGACAAGATTCCGAACCTGAATCTCCTCCGACTCCTCCAGCAGATACTGCAGGCCGCTAATGTGGTCCCCGTCTCCATGGCTCACGATGGCGCAGTCAATGGACGTAACCCCCTGGCTTTTCAGAAAAGGCTCCAGCACATTTTCCCCCATGCCCGTATCGCTGCTGCTCCCTCCGTCCACCAGCACGGTAAAGCCGCCTGTCCAGAGGACAAAGCCATCCCCCTGCCCCACATCCAGGCCGTATACAGAGAGCCCCGCCTCCGGCCTGGAAAGCAGCACGAGAAAGGCCAGGGCGTATCCCGCGAACAGCCCCGCCAGGCGGACCGCGCTGCGGCCCCGCCCATTTTCCTTTCCCCGTCTCCTCCCCCCAAGCCACACCATCCCCAGGACCCACAGCCCTGCCGCCAGCCAGTATCCCCCGATCTGCCCCATGGACGGCCTTCCCACCACCAGACTGTATCCCGGCAGCTCCTCTATCAGCCGGCACAGCCAGTCATAGTACGCCAGAATATAGTGGCCGCTCCCCGCCGCCACCCGGCCCGCCGCCGTGGAAAAGCTCCCCAGTCCCAGGATCAAAAGGCCGGAATACATAAGCATGGGCGCTGCCGGCGCCACCAGCAGGTTGAGGAAAATTCCGTAGAGGGGCAGCGTATAATACTGCCAAACCACCAGCGGCGTAATCGCAAGCTGCACGCAGATGCTGATCAGCAGCGTGCTCTCCCACACCTTCTTAAGTCCCAGGGCAGGCCCCAGCCAGGCCGACAGCCCGCTGATGGCAAGCACCGCGCCGAAGGAGAGCTGAAAGCCGCTCTGCGTCAGAAGATAGGGAGCCTCCCACAAAAGGAAAATGGCCGCCAGCCCCAGGGCCGACATGGAATCATAGGTTCTCCCCGCCCAGGCCGCCGCCCACAGGCAGAGCACCATAATCACCGCCCGCATGGCGGAGCCCGAGCTTCCCGTGAGAATCCCATAGCTGGCCACCAGCACCCCGCCCAGAATAGCGGAGCCCCGAAATCCCATGCCCAGCCGCCTAAGCACCAGGTACAGGCCCCCGCCGATGATGGTCAGGTGCTGCCCGCTGATGGCCAGCAGATGGGAAATGCCGTTCTTCTGGTACATCTCCTCAATCTCCGGCTCCATCGAGTCCATATCTCCCAGCAGCATGGCCTTAAAAAGCATGGCGTCCTCCGGCTCGCAGACCGCATCCAGCACGGCCCCGCAGCGGCGCTTCACCTCTGCCAGAAACGAATCATAGGGATAGGCCTCCCCCGTACACTCCAAAATCCTGTCCCCAAACAGCCGCACCGACACTCCCTTGGAGCGGTAATATTCCGCGAAGGAAAACTCCCCAGGATTTCTCGGCCCCTCAATGGGCTCCAGGCTGCCCCGGATGCGCACCCATTTCCCCGCCGCCAAATCTTCCCCCGGCTCCTTTGCCCCAGGAGCCTCCTCCTTTTTCATATACACCCATATCCGCTCAAACTCCTCCCGCCGGTTCCCCGCCTCCGCCTGCACATCCGCCAGATAAAAGCTCCAGGTGTCCTCCTTCTCGTCCAGCCTGACAATACGCCCCTCTGCCGCAGGCCTTGCCTCCGAAAAAATGGCCGCCCGCTTCTGCTCCCGGTCCAAGCGCTCCTTCACCCCCTGTCCCCGCGCAAATCCCAGGACTCCGAAGGCAAAAAAAGACGCCAGAAACAGAAGGCCCAGACGCCGCCCCCATTTCACAGGCACGCCAAAGCCTCCTGCCCCTGCCGTCAAGAGCAGAAACAGAATCACCGGCCAAAACCTTTGATACCGCAGGGCAAGCACCTCTCCAAGTACGAATCCCGCTGCAAATACCACAAGGGGCCGTTTCAAATATATATCCTCCGTCTGAACTGTTACTCTGATTATTGTCTGATGTAGTCCGCGTTTCTCTCAAAGGTGGTGTTCAGGGAGACCACATCCCGGAACATCACATCCTGGGAGCCATTCACCATAATCTGCACCCGCGTCACAGTCCCCACCCCGGTCAGGGAGTCCACAATCGAGTAGATGGGGATGTATTCGCTCACCGGCAGGGAAGTGTTCAAAAAAGCGCTGTCAAAATTAATGTAGCACACATTGTCCGTCACAGACAGGCTGAGTATCTTGCAGTCCGGAGGCAGCGTGGGAAAGCTGCCCGCCTGGGCCGGTCCCGCAATCAGCTGCTCCACAATGAGCTGGGCCAGAGAGGTATTCATGCTGTGCACCACCTCCCGGCGCTCCGGCACCAAAAAGCTCCCCGTCTCATCCGCAAAATACAGAAGAAGCTCTGTTTTCTCGTATTCGTTCACATTGCTGGTGCTGAGAATAAAATCCCCCGCCGCCATCACGCCCACAGGATTACCCTGCCGGTCCATAAGGGGCTGATCTCCGCAGTAGATGGACACATACTCGATGCCCTCTACCTGGGTCAGCATCCGGGTCAAGGCCGCCCGGCAGAGAATCTCCTGGGGCGCCTTCATGCTGGAATAGTTCAGGTCGAAATACAGGTACAGCACCTGCTCCTCCTGCTTGGCGCCCTGGTAGGCCACGTTCTCGCTCAAAACCCGCTGGCAGTCTAAGTCGCTGGGAACCGTGAGGAACTGGCTCATCAGCTCCTCCACCAGAAGGGCCGGGTCCGTCTCCTGGGTCTCATAGACCTGGGAGACCAGCTCCGTCATCGACGCATTTAAATAATACACATTATACTGTCCTCTGGCCAGGGGCGCAGGCTCCTCCTGGCGCTCCGAGCACCCGGCAAGAACGCAGGCCGCAAGAGCCGCCAGCGCACAGGCCAGGAGGCAGCGCCTCATCAAAAGGCGGGCCGGGATCCGCGTCCTCTGCCAGCGCCTCCAAATCCGCAAAAGCCGCCCTCTCATCGCCTCACCTCCTGTCCCGACACATAATTGAGGGGGATCCGCACGCTGAAGGTGGTTCCCTCCCCCGGCGTGCTCTCCACATCAATTACGCCGTGGTGCATCTGTATCACGTTCTTGGTGATGGCAAGCCCCAGGCCTGTGCCTCCCACCTCCCGGGACCGGGCCTTGTCCACCCGGAAGAAGCGCTCAAAAATATGGTCCAGCGCATCCTCGGGAATGCCGATTCCCGAATCCGCCACCTTGATGTAAAAATACTTGTGATCCGCGTCTAGGCTCACCCGGACCCAGCCCGAATCCACATTGTACTTGATGGCGTTCTCCACCAGGTTGGTGACAGCCAGGGAAAGCTTCGTCCGATCCACATCCGCCGTCACCTCACGGAAGCTCTCAAAGGTGAGCTCCACATTTCCCCGCTTGGCGATGGGCCGCAGGCGCTTCAGCACCATCTCCATCTCCTCGTTGATATTGGTCTGCTCCACCTTCATCTGGCTGTCCGCCGACTTATCCATCCGCACCAGCAGAAGCAGGTCGTCAATAATCTGGTTCTCCCGGTCAATCTCATCGGAAATATCCTGCATAAACTCCCGGTACAGCTCCACCGGCGCCTCGTCCATGCTCATCAGGGAGTCCGCCAGCACCCGTATGGAGGTGATGGGCGTCTTCAGCTCATGGGACACATTGGACACAAACTCCTGCCTGGACTGGTCCACAGCCCGCAGCTTCCCCAGGGACTTCTGTACAGACTGGGCCAGGCGCCGGGTGTCCCCGTATGTATCCACCATGATATCCGCGTCCAGATTGCCCAGGGCCGCCTGGTCAAAGGCCCTCTGCAGCCTCTTTAAGGGCTGCATCAGCAGCCGGGCTGCCAGTACGGCAAAAATAACCACCACCGCGATAATGCAGGCTAAAAGCAGGCTGGCGCTTCCCCAAATCCGGTCCGCCTGGGAGACAATATTCTCCGTGGAATAGGTGGCCATCATAACCCCCTGCACCGTGGTTCCGTCCGCCGCATCGTAGATGGGCAGGGCGTTGGAAAAATACTGCATCTCCCGGTTATAGGCGCTGCTGCTCTCCCCGTTGAAGCACCGCAGCACCTCCGGGGAAATATAATATTTCCCAACCGCAAGGTTAAAGGTGTCCGTGACAATCTTAAAATTGCTTCCCACAATCACGATCCGGCCATTGTACACATCCGCAATGGACTGCATCTGGCTGTCCAATGCCACATTATTCTTCTGCTCAGCAGTCAGATAGCCGGAGCGGCTCATCCGGCTGCTGAGAATCATACACTGATTCTGGATGTCGATTCCCCGGGCGTCCAGCTGGGTCTGGCTGAAGGACTGCAGCATGAGCGCCGTCAGCAGAAACAGAGGAACCACCGCCGCGGCAATGATGCTGAGCGCAATCAGGGCTGTCATGCTCATCCCCCGGGCCTTAAGCCCCCGCAGGAATTTTCCCGCTGTACCTGCCATTTTCCTTCCTCCTTCCCTGTCTTTTTCTCAGTTCCGCGTCCCCGCACGCCCGGTCTGCCGCTGGCCGCCTGCACCATGGCCCGCCGCCGGGCCGCCTGCACCATGACCTGCCGCCCGGCCGCCTTCCCACATGACCTGCCGCCCGGCAGGCGCACCTACGCCAGCTCCTTCAGCTGCCGGGTACAGGCCACGGCCAGGGAGCCTGGCCCAATGTGGCAGGCAATGCTTAAGGACAGAGGCGCGGCCTCCACAGGCTTTCCCGGGTACAGCTGCGCAAGCGTCTCCTTCATCTCCTGGGCCATGGCGTCATTGCAGGTGTGGGCCACCTGAAAATAGCTGTCTGCCCCCTCAGGATCCCCCAAAAAGCCCGCAAGATCCTTGGCCAGGGCCGTCAGCATAGCGGTCTTGGCCTGCTTCATGGTCCGCACCTTGGAGAATGCGTCCAGCTTCTCCCCCGCAATCTGGAGGACCGGCTTGATCCGCAGCAGAGTTCCCAGAGCTGCGGCCGCCGGCGTGATGCGTCCGCCCCTCTTCAAGTACTTTAGGGTGTCCACCGTGATATAGATAATGCTGTCCCCGCCGGACCGCTCCAGTATCTCCTTGATCTCCTGTCCCGAATACCCCTTCGCGGCCAGATCCCTGGCCTCCAGGGCAGACTGCCGCTGGGTCACGGATATCCTGTGGTTGTCCACCACCCACACGCGGCTTTCGTACTCCTGGGCCAGAACCATGGCCGTCTGGCAGGATCCGCTGAGACCGCTGGACATGGGGATGTGGACCACCTGGTCGTACTCCCCCAGAAGCCTGTCCCACAGCGCTGTCACACTCTCCGGCGTAGGCTGTGAGGTGGTGATATCCGCCCCGGCCTCCATCCTCCGGTAAAATTCCTCCTGGGTCAGATCCACTCCCTCCAGATAAATCTGGCCATCTATCATAAAGGGCATGGGCAGCACAAAAAGGCCCAGTCTCTCTGCCTCCGCCTGGGTCACCCCGCTGTTGCTGTCAACAACTACCGCTATCTTCATTCCTGCTGTTCTCCTTTATCCAATGATGTTCCCTGATTCAGCCGGTTTGCCACTGCATACAGCTGATAATACATGCCCTTTTTCTCAAGGAGCTCCCTGTGGCTGCCCTGCTCCACAATCTCATTTCCCGACAGCACCAGAATCCGGTCCGCCCCCTGAATCGTGGTGAGGCGGTGGGCAATGGTGATGGTGGTCCGGCCTGCCGCCAGCCGCTCCAGAGACTGGCTCACCAGATACTCGCTCTCATTGTCCAGGGCAGAGGTGGCCTCGTCCAGTATGAGTATGGCCGGATTTTTGAGAAATACCCGGGCAATGCTGATTCTCTGCTTCTGTCCGCCGGAGAGCTTCACGCCCCGCTCGCCCACATAGGTATCATAGCCCTCGGAGAGCTCCATGATAAACTCGTGGGCTCCGGCCAGGCGGGCCGCCTCCTCCACCTCCTCCCGGGATGCCCCGGGCCGCCCATAGGCAATGTTGTCATACACAGTTCCGGAAAATAAATACACATCCTGCTGAACCACCCCGATGTGGGAGCGCAGGCTCCTGAGCGTCAGATCCCGAACATCCTCACCGTCCACCCGCACACTGCCCGCCGTGGCATCGTAAAATCTGGGAACAAGGTTGCAGAGCGTAGTCTTTCCGCCGCCGGAGGGTCCTACCAGGGCGATCTTCTCTCCCGGCCTTACATGGAGATTGATATCCTTTAGCACCGGCGTGTGGTCGTCCGGATATTCAAAGCTCACATGCTCAAAGTCAAGAGCTCCCTTCACCTGATTCAGCTCCTTAGCCCCCTTCTTGTCCCGGATATCCGGCGCCACATCCATAATCTCCTGGAAGCGCTCAATTCCCGTCATGCCCCGCTGGAACTGCTCCGCAAACTCGATGATCCGGCGGATGGTGGTGAGAAGAGTGGTCACATACATGGTGTAGGCCACCAGATCCCCGGGGGCAATCCGCCCCCGCAGCATAAACAGGCCGCCCGCCACGATAACCAGCACATACATCAATCCATCAAAGGATCGGGTTGTGATCTGGAAGGCTGCCATATACCGGTAGGTATGCTTCTTGATCTCCATAAAGGCCTGGTTTCCCTTGCCAAACTTGGCGATCTCCACCGGCTCATTGGCGAAGGCCCGCACCACCCGGTTTCCCAGAAGGGTGTCCTCGATCTGGGCATTCAGCTCTCCGATTTGATTTCTCTGCTTGCGGAAGGCTTCCTTTACCTTCATGTTGAACCAGGTGCAGGACACGATCATGATGGGGATCATGAGGAAAATGAGAAGGGTCAGCTCCAGATTGATGCCCGACAGAATCACAAAGGACACCGCTCCCTTTAAGGCCGCGATGAAAAACTCCTCCGGGCAGTGGTGGGCAAACTCCGTCACGTCAAAAAGATCGCTGGTAATCCGGGACATAATCTGCCCCACCTTTGTGCTGCTGTAATAGCTGTCAGAGAGCATCTGCAAATGCTCAAAGGCGTCCTGCCGCATGTCCGTCTCGATATAAACGCCCATCAGATGGCCGGTGTAGGCCATGTAATAGGCCGCCAGGGAGTCAATGAGCCGCAGCAGCAGATACAGCCCGCCGATGCGAAGCACCACCCCCACCGTGATCACGGACAAATCCTCCATGCCCTGGTTGGTCAGATAGCGCAGCATCAGAGGAAGAACCAGCTCTCCCACTGTGGTGAGCGCTGCGCAGAACAGG
>CALWMT010000020.1 GCA_944382045.1 uncultured Enterocloster sp.
GAGTTAGTAGCTGCGAAGAAGGAACTGTTCAACTTGAGATTCCAGAACGCGACCAATCAGTTAGATAACACGTCCAGAATCAATGAAGTCCGCAAGAACATTGCCAGAATTCAGACTGTTATTACTGAGAAGGCCCACGCGTAAGCGCAGGCGCAAGTCGAAGGCTATGGAAAGGAGATAAAATAGACCGTGGAAAGAAATTTGAGAAAGACCCGTACCGGCAAGGTGGTCAGCGATAAAATGGATAAGACCATCGTGGTAGCAATCGAGGACCACGTGAAGCATCCTTTAATTGGCAAGATCGTTAAGAAGACTGTAAAGCTCAAAGCGCATGACGAGAAGAACGAGTGCGGAATTGGCGATACTGTAAAGGTGATGGAGACAAGACCCCTGTCCAAGGACAAGAGATGGCGCCTTGTTGAGATTATCGAGAAGGCGAGATAAATTATCAGGAAGGAGTAACGGGCATGATTCAGCAGGAAACAAGACTTAAGGTTGCCGACAATACCGGTGCGAAAGAGCTCCTCTGCATCCGTGTGATGGGCGGTTCAACCAGAAGATATGCAAATATCGGCGATATCATTGTTGCTTCGGTCAAAGATGCAACACCAGGCGGCGTTGTAAAGAAGGGCGACGTGGTAAAGGCTGTTGTGGTGCGCACCGTAAGGGGCACACGCCGCAGGGATGGCTCTTATATCAAGTTTGATGAGAATGCGGCAGTTATCATTAAGGAAGATAAGACTCCCAGAGGAACCCGTATCTTTGGGCCGGTAGCAAGGGAACTGAGAGATAAGCAGTTCATGAAGATCGTCTCCTTGGCTCCGGAAGTATTATAAGGAGGTGCTACCGTGCGCAAAATTAGAAAGGACGACCTGGTGGTCGTTATCGCAGGAAAAGACAAAGACAAGCAGGGAAAGGTTATCTCTGTTGACACAAAGAAGAACAAGATTCTGGTTCAGGGCTGCAACATGGTGACCAAGCACACCAAGCAGAGCCCGGCCAATCCCCAGGGCGGCATTGTGAACCAGGAAGCCCCCATTGATATCTCCAATGTGATGCTGGTTGTTGACGGCCAGCCCACCAGAGTTGGCTTTGAGGTGAAGGACGGCAAGAAGGTCCGCGTAGCCAAGAAGACCGGCAAGGTGATTGACTAATTCGGGAAAGGAGGAAGAAAACGTTGGCTAGATTAAAAGAACAGTATCAGAACGAGTTTGTAGAAGCTCTGACAAAGAAATTTGGATACAAGAACGTAATGCAGGTGCCCAAGCTTGACAAGATTGTAATCAATATGCGTGTGGGCGAGGCAAAGGAGAATGCCAAGGTTCTGGATGCAGCGGTGAGAGATCTGGAGATCATCTCCGGTCAGAAGGCTGTGACCACCAAGGCAAAGAAGTCCGTAGCTAACTTCAAGATCCGTGAGGGCATGGCCATTGGCTGCAAGGTTACCCTCCGGGGCGAGAGAATGTACGAGTTCCTTGACCGCCTGGTAAACCTGGCCCTTCCCCGTGTGCGTGACTTCAGAGGTGTAAACCCCAACGCGTTCGATGGAAGAGGAAACTACACCCTTGGCATCAAGGAGCAGCTGATCTTCCCTGAGATCGAGTATGACAAGATCGACAAGGTAAGAGGTATGGATATTATTTTTGTTACCACGGCCAAGACCGACGAGGAGGCCCGTGAACTGTTGACATTATTCAATATGCCTTTTGCGAAATAATAGGAGGAAAGTTTCATGGCTAAGACTTCAATGAAGATTAAACAGCAGCGCCCTGCCAAGTTCTCCACCAGGGAGTACACCCGCTGCAGGATCTGCGGCCGTCCCCATGCGTACCTGAGAAAGTACGGCATCTGCCGTATCTGCTTCCGTGAGTTAGCATATAAGGGCCAGATCCCCGGCGTGAAGAAGGCCAGCTGGTAAGCATCCGATAGTAGAAAAGAAGGAGGCATTATAAAATGACGATGAGCGATCCCATTGCAGATATGCTTACAAGAATCCGTAATGCAAATACTGCAAAGCATGATACAGTTGATATTCCTTCCTCCAAGATGAAATTAGCTATCGCTGATATTCTGGTGAAGGAGGGCTATATTGCCAAGTACGACCTGATCGAGGACGGCGGCTTTACCACCATCCGCGTGACCTTAAAGTATGGCAAGGACAAGAACGAGAAGGTTATCTCCGGCATCAAGAGAATCTCCAAGCCCGGTCTGCGTGTATACGCAAACAAGGAGGAGCTTCCCAAGGTGCTTGGCGGACTTGGAACCGCCATCATCTCCACCAACCAGGGCGTGATCACCGACAAGGAAGCACGCAGGCTGGGCGTAGGCGGAGAGGTATTGGCTTTTGTTTGGTAATTTCCGCTCAATGCGACTGAAAACAGAGAAGGCGCAGACGCCTTCTCCGAGAATTTAAGTAGGAGGTAAAACGGCATGTCACGTATTGGTAGAATGCCAGTTGCAATCCCGGCAGGTGTTACAGTAACCATTGCTGAGGGCAACAAGGTGACCGTTAAGGGTCCCAAGGGAACATTAGAGAGAGAGCTTCCGTCCGAGATGACCATCGAGGAGAAGGACGGACACATTATCGTAACCAGACCGAATGATTTAAAGAAGATGAAATCTCTCCACGGTCTGACCAGAACCCTGATCAACAACATGGTGCATGGTGTTACAGAAGGGTACGAGAAGGTTCTTGAGGTAAACGGCGTAGGCTACAGAGCCGCGAAGCAGGGCAAGAAGCTGACCCTGAACCTTGGATACTCCCATCCCGTTGAGATGGAGGATCCGGAGGGTATCGAGACTGTCTGCGACGGACAGAACAAGATCATTGTAAAGGGTATCAGCAAAGAAAAAGTTGGCCAGTACGCTGCCGAGATCAGAGACAAGAGACGTCCTGAGCCGTACAAGGGCAAGGGTATCAAGTACGCTGACGAGGTTATCAGACGTAAGGTTGGTAAGACTGGTAAGAAATAATCTAAGGAGAGTGTAGAGATGGTTAATAAGAAATCAAGAAGCGAAATTCGCATGAAAAAGCATGCCAGAATGCGCAGCCGTTTTTCCGGCACCGCTGAGAGACCGCGTCTGGCCGTGTTTAGAAGTAATAATCATATGTATGCTCAAATTATCGACGATACGGTTGGTAACACCTTAGTTGCTGCTTCCACAGTAGAGAAGACCATCAAGTCCGAGCTGGAGAAGACAAACGACAAGGCGGCTGCGGCATATATTGGTACGGTGATTGCAAAGAGAGCCCTTGAGAAAGGTATCAAGGAAGTTGTCTTCGACAGAGGCGGCTTTATATATCAGGGCAAGATTCAGGCATTAGCAGATGCAGCCCGCGAGGCTGGTCTGGATTTCTAATTGAGAGGAGAATAAAACATGAAGCGTACAATTATTGATGCCAGTCAGTTGGAGCTGAATGATAGAGTAGTTGCCATCAAGAGAGTCTCCAAGACTGTTAAAGGTGGACGTACCATGAGATTTTCCGCTCTGGTAGTAGTTGGCGATGGCAACGGCCATGTAGGTGTTGGCCTGGGCAAGGCCGGTGAGGTTCCGGAAGCAATCCGCAAGGGCAAGGAAGCCGCTGTAAAGAATCTGGTGGAGATCCCTGTGGACGAGAACAAGAGCATTCCCCACGACTTCATCGGAAAGTTCGGCAGCTCCAGCGTTCTGCTTAAGAGAGCTCCCGAAGGTACTGGTATTATCGCAGGCGGTCCGGCTCGTGCCGTAGTTGAGCTTGCCGGCATCCGCAATATCCGTACAAAGTCCCTGGGATCCAACAACAAGACCAACGTGGTTTTGGCAACCCTGGCAGGATTAACTTCCCTGAAGACTCCGGAGGAGTTCGCAAAGCTCCGCGGCAAGTCTGTAGAAGAGATTCTGGCCTAATAGGAGGAGAGAGACATGGCAGAGAAATTAAAAATCACACTGGTCAAGTCCCCTATCGGCGCGATCCCCAAGCAGAGAGCGACCGTTGAGGCTCTTGGCCTTACCAAGATGCACAAGACGGTTGAGCTGCCGGCCAATGACGCGGTTAAGGGCATGGTACAGGCCGTTCGGCATTTAGTAAAAGTAGAAGAGATTTAGGCGTAAGGAGGTGCAAGTCATGGAATTATCTAATTTAAAGCCTGCTGCTGGTTCCAAGCACAGCAATAATTTCAGAAAAGGCCGTGGCCACGGCTCAGGAAACGGCAAGACTGCCGGCAAGGGCCATAAGGGACAGAAGGCACGTTCCGGCGCCCCCAGACCTGGTTTTGAAGGCGGCCAGATGCCTTTATACCGGCGTCTGCCCAAGCGCGGTTTCACCAACCCCAACAGCAAGACCATCGTGGGCATCAATGTGAGCGTCCTGGAGCGTTTTGACAATGAGGCGGTTGTTACGGTTGAGACCCTGATTGAGAGCGGCGTCATCAAGAACCCGAGAGACGGCGTGAAAATCCTTGGTAACGGAGAATTAACCAAAAAGCTGACTGTTAAGGTAAATGCCTTCAGTGAAGGCGCAAAAGCTAAAATTGAAGCTTTAGGTGGAACCTGCGAGGTGATCTAATGTTTAAATCCATCAGGAATGCGTTCAAGGTGAAGGAGCTTCGGGGTAAGCTGCTCTACACACTCATGATGCTGGTAGTCATTCGTTTTGGCTCCCAGCTCCCCATTCCCGGGATTGAGACATCCTTGTTCGCGGATTGGTTTGAGGAGCAGTCGAGGAACGCCTTTGGCTTTTTCAATGCCATGACAGGCGGTTCCTTTTCCTCAATGTCCATTTTTGCCTTGAGCATTACGCCATACATCACGTCCTCCATTATTATCCAGCTGCTCACCATTGCCATTCCAAGGCTGGAGGAGCTGCAGAAGGATGGAGAGGACGGAAGGAAGAAGATTCAGGAATACACCCGATATACCACAGTGGGACTGGCTCTCTTTGAGTCAGCAGCCATGGCCATTGGCTTTGGCCGTCAGGGACTTCTCCTGGACTACAATGTGCCTAATATTATTGTCGCTGTTGTAACCATGACCACGGGCAGCACACTGCTCATGTGGTTTGGTGAGCAGATTACGGAAAAGGGTGTGGGCAACGGTATCTCCATCGTCCTGCTGTTCAATATTCTTTCCAGCGTGCCTGACGATATGAGAAACCTGTATTACCGCTTTATTTTCGGACAGACCATCCCGACCATGATTATTGCAGCCATTATCATTGCAGCGGTAATCCTGGCAATGGTGGTGTTCGTTATCGTGTTAAACGATGCGGAGAGAAGAATTCCCGTACAGTATTCCAAAAAGATGGTTGGCCGCAAGCTGGTGGGAGGACAGGCTTCCAGCATTCCTCTGAAGGTTAACACGGCGGGCGTTATGCCGGTTATCTTTGCTTCATCCATCATGTCGTTCCCGGTGGTGATTGCTCAGTTCTTTCCTGTGGACTATACCAGCGTGGGCGGGCATATCCTGATGATGCTCAATTCTGCGTCCTGGTGCAGGCCGGATCAGCCGGTGTATTCCATCGGCCTGGTGATTTATCTGGTTCTGCTGATCCTCTTTGCCTACTTCTATACGTCCATCACCTTTAATCCCTTGGAGGTGGCGAACAACATGAAGAAGCAGGGCGGATTTATCCCTGGCATTCGCCCGGGCAAGCCTACCAGTGACTACCTGAACGGCATTTTGAACTATATTATCTTTATCGGCGCCATGGGTCTGATTGTTGTTGCCGTTGTCCCGATCCTCGTATCTGGGCTTCTGGATGTAACCCAGATCTCATTCATGGGAACGTCCCTGATCATTATTGTGGGCGTTGTATTGGAGACTATTAAGTCAATCGAATCACAGATGCTTGTGCGCTACTACAAGGGATTCTTGAACGATTAACAGTGACAGCCTGGGCGGGCATCCTTCTGCCCGTTCAGAGATTGTCTGGCTTTATCATCGATCTGCCTTTGTGGGATATCACAGAGGCGGATTTGTTGTATTTATAATGAGGGGGATTCTATGAAGATTATCATGCTGGGCGCTCCGGGCGCGGGAAAAGGTACGCAGGCAAAGAAGATCGCGGCAAAGTATGAGATTCCGCACATTTCCACGGGAGACATCTTTCGGGCGAACATCAAGAACGGGACAGAACTGGGCATGAAGGCTAAGTCCTATATGGACGCAGGCGGCCTTGTGCCGGATGAGATCACCATCGGAATGCTTTTGGACCGGATCCATGAGGCGGACTGCAAAAACGGCTATGTGCTGGACGGCTTCCCCAGGACCATTCCTCAGGCAGAGAGCCTGACAAAGGCATTAAAGGAGATGGGCGAGTCCATTGACTACGCGGTGAATGTGGATGTGCCGGATGAAAATATTATAAACCGCATGTCCGGCCGCAGAGCCTGCCTGGGCTGCGGGGCTACCTACCATATCGTATATAATGCGCCGTCCAAGGAGGGTGTGTGTGATGTCTGCGGTCAGAGCCTGGTGCTCAGGGATGATGATAAGCCGGAGACCGTGAAGAAACGCCTTCAGGTTTACCATGAGCAGACCCAGCCCCTGATCGATTATTATAAGAAGGAAGGGGTTCTGGCTGAGGTTGACGGAACCAAGGATATGGAAGAGGTATTTCAGGCGATTGTTGATATTTTAGGAGCTTAAAAATGGTAACAATTAAATCGGAGCGGGAAATTGAATTAATGCGTGAGGCTGGAAAAATCCTTGCAAGGGTCCATGAGGACCTGGGGAAGGAGCTTAAGGCCGGCATGACAACAAAGGAGATTGACCGGATCTGCGAGGAGATGATTCGAAGCTACGGCTGTATTCCCTCCTTTTTAAATTACGAGGGATATCCGGCTTCTGTGTGTGTTTCCATCAACGACGAGGTTGTCCATGGGATTCCAAGCAAGCACCGCCACCTAAAGGAGGGCGATATCGTCAGCCTGGATACGGGGGTGATCTGGAAGGGATACCAGTCGGATGCGGCCAGGACCCATATGATCGGTGAGGTAAGCCCCTTGGCGAGGAAGCTGGTGGAAGTGACAGAGCAGAGCTTTTTTGAGGGAATAAAGTACGCTAAAGCAGGCAATCATCTCAATGACATATCCTCGGCCATTCAGGCATATGCGGAGAGCTTCGGGTTCGGTGTGGTCCGAGATCTGGTGGGTCACGGCATAGGAACCAAGATGCACGAGGAGCCTGAGATACCGAATTTTTCCCAGCACCGCAAGGGAATCCGTCTTGCGGCGGGGATGACCCTGGCAATCGAGCCCATGATCACCGCTGGACGCTACGATGTGGTCTGGATGGATGACGACTGGACCGTTGTGACGGAGGACGGCTCCCTGGCTTCCCATTATGAAAATACCATATTGATTACAGACGGGGAACCAGAGATCCTGTCTCTGCAGTCGAGGTGAACATATGGCGGAACTAAAGGCGGCGGGCCTGGCAAGAAGCCGGGCCGGCCACGATAAAGGGGAGCTGTATATCATAATCAGTGTCCAAGGGGAATATGCTTACCTGTCGGATGGCCTGCGCCGCCCCTTAAATAAGCAGAAGCGCAAGAACAAAAAACACCTGCAGATCGTATGTGTGCAGAGCAGGGAGCTGGCATCCAAGCTGTCGGAGGGCCTTCCGGTCCATGATCATGAGATTGCCAGTCTGATCCGTGCATATAAGCAGGAGGAGGGAAAGGAAAATGTCGAAAGCAGACGTGATTGAAATTGAGGGAACCGTAGTTGAGAAGCTGCCCAACGCCATGTTCCAGGTAGAGCTGGAAAATGGACATCAGGTTCTCGCCCATATCAGCGGAAAGCTTCGGATGAATTATATCCGTATTCTGCCGGGCGACAAGGTGACCCTTGAAATGTCTCCCTACGACCTGTCAAAGGGCAGAATTATCTGGAGAGATAAGTAAAAAAAGGCTTGCATTTGCTGAACTGTTTTGGTATAATATTTCAGCAACTTTGTTGGTCTATAGAAAGGAGAATTACTGTGAAGGTTAGATCATCCGTCAAACCGATCTGCGAAAAGTGCAAGATCATAAAGAGAAAAGGCAGTATCAGAGTAATTTGCGAAAATCCAAAGCACAAACAGAGACAAGGTTAATTTAATTTTAGGAGGTGTACTACACACATGGCTCGTATTTCAGGTGTTGACTTACCAAGAGAGAAGCGCGTTGAGATCGGTCTTACCTACATCTACGGAATCGGCAGATCCAGCTCCAACCGTATTCTGGCCGAGGCAGGCGTGAATCCGGATACCCGTGTAAAGGATCTGACAGATGATGAGGTGAAGAAGCTGACCGCTATCATTGCTGACACCCAGGTGGTGGAAGGTGATCTGCGCAGAGAGATCGCGATGAACATCAAGCGTCTTCAGGAGATCGGATGCTACAGAGGAATCCGCCACAGAAAGGGACTTCCGGTTCGCGGACAGAAGACAAAGACCAACGCGAGAACCTGCAAGGGACCGAGAAAGACCGTAGCAAACAAGAAGAAGTAACTTTGCAACCCGAATTCGATTTGTATGTTTTAAAAGCAGGATGAGCGAATTCAAGTAAATGAGAAAGTAGGTTAGTTTAAAATGGCTAAAAAAGTGTCCACTACAGCTAAGAAAGTGACAAAAAAGCGTGTAAAGAAAAACGTTGAACGCGGACAGGCACATATCCAGTCATCTTTTAACAACACGATTGTTACATTGACGGATGCCCAGGGAAACGCTTTATCATGGGCAAGTGCCGGTGGTCTGGGATTTAGAGGTTCAAGGAAATCTACTCCTTATGCAGCTCAGATGGCAGCAGAAACTGCTACAAAGGCAGCTCTTGTACATGGCTTGAAATCCGTTGACGTTATGGTCAAGGGACCGGGCTCAGGACGTGAGGCAGCGATCCGCGCTCTTCAGGCATGCGGCCTGGAGGTAACCAGCATTAGAGACGTGACTCCCGTTCCTCACAACGGATGCCGTCCGCCCAAGCGCAGAAGAGTCTGATTGATTTTATTAGGAGGTAAAGTAAAGTGGCAGTAGATAGAGTTCCTGTTCTTAAAAGATGCAGATCCTTAGGCCTGGATCCGGTCTATTTAGGAATTGATAAGAAATCCAATAGAGAGTCCAAAAGAGCAAACAAGAAATTAAGCGAGTATGGCATGCAGCTTCGTGAGAAGCAGAAAGCCAAATTCATCTACGGCGTTCTGGAGAAGCCCTTCCGCAACTACTATGCAAAGGCTTCCCGCATGAACGGTATGGTTGGTACCAACCTGATGATCCTTCTGGAGTGCCGTCTGGACAATGTCCTGTTCCGCATGGGCATCGGCCGCACCCGCAAGGAGTCCCGTCAGATCGTGGACCACAAGCACGTGCTGGTAAACGGCAAGTGTGTGAACATCCCCTCCTTCCAGGTGAAGGCCGGCGATGTGATTGAGATCAAGGAGAAGTACAAATCTGCTCAGAGATACAAGGATATCCTGGAGGTAACCGGCGGCCGTATGGTTCCTGCATGGCTGGAGGTTGACCAGGAGAACCTGCGCGGCACCGTGAAGGAGCTGCCCACCAGAGATGAGATTGATGTTCCTGTAAACGAGATGCTTATCGTTGAGTTGTACTCTAAGTAATCAGACGTGACAGTCCAGACGGCGGGCGGGCAGAGGCGAAAGCTGGTTCTGCTTATGCGTCCGCCTTTTGGACAGGCATACGTTTCCCTCGAGATATAATAGAAACCCAAAAAGGAGGGGCTATTAGTGTTCGATTTTGAAAAACCAAACATTGAGATTGCAGAGATCTCAGAGGACAAGAGATACGGCAAGTTTGTGGTTGAACCGCTTGAGAGAGGTTACGGTACGACTCTGGGCAATTCCCTGCGGAGAATTATGCTTTCCTCCCTGCCCGGAGCTGCAGTGAGTCAGGTAAAAATCGATGGCGTTTTGCATGAGTTCAGCTCCATCCCCGGAGTAAAAGAGGATGTGACTGAGATTATCATGAACATCAAGAGCTTAGCAATCAAGAACAACAGTGACACCGATGAGCCCAAGGTTGCTTATATTGAGTTCGAGGGCGAAGGCGTCATTACTGCAGCGGATATTCAGGCGGACGCGGACATTGAGATCATGAATCCGGATCAGGTGATTGCCACCTTAAGCGGAGGCACGGACAGCAAGTTTTATATGGAGCTGACCATCACCAAGGGCCGCGGCTATGTGAGCGCTGACAAGAATAAGAATGATGAGCTCCCCATCGGTGTGATTGCAGTGGATTCCATCTACACACCGGTAGAGCGTGTCAATATGGCGGTGGAGAACACCCGTGTGGGCCAGCAGACAGATTACGACAAGCTGACCCTGGAGATCTACACCAATGGAACCCTTGCTCCGGACGAGGCAGTGAGCCTCGCAGCCAAGGTGCTGAGCGAGCATTTGAATCTCTTTATTGATCTTTCTGAGAACGCCAAGACCGCAGAGATCATGGTGGAGAAGGAAGACAATGAAAAAGAAAAGGTTCTGGAGATGAACATCGACGAGCTGGAGCTGTCGGTGCGCTCCTACAACTGCTTAAAGCGGGCGGGCATCAATACAGTGGAGGAGCTGTGCAACCGCACCTCTGAGGATATGATGAAGGTCCGCAACCTTGGCCGTAAGTCTCTGGAGGAGGTTCTGGCCAAGTTAAAGGAGCTGGGACTTCAGTTAAATCCCAGCGACGAGTCATAATTTCGGATTCAGTAAGTCCAAAAGAAGCATGAATCCGATCTGCCCAAAATAAGTGGATGAAGTGTGCCTTACGCCAGTAAGCCCGATGGAGCATGGAAAAGGTACGCCACAGAATAATGGAGGAAATATACAATGGCAGGATATAGAAAATTAGGAAGAAATTCTAATCAGAGAAAGGCTCTGCTTCGGAGCCAGGTAACCGCTCTGCTTTATCACGGAAAGATCCGCACCACAGAGGCTAGAGCAAAGGAAATCCGCAAGATTGCGGAGGGCCTGATCGCTATGGCTGTACGGGAGCGTGATAATTACGAGACCGTTACCGTAAAGGCAAAGGTGGCCCGCAAGGATAAGGACGGGAAGCGTGTGAAGGAGGTTGTGGACGGCAAGAAGGTAACCGTTTACGACGAGGTGGACAAGGAGATCAAGAAGGATAAGCCCTCCAGACTTCATGCAAGACGCCAGATGCTGCGTGTTTTCTACGATGTAACAGAGGTTCCCGCAGCTGCTGCTGGAAGAAAGAAGAACACCAAGGCGGTTGATATGCCGGCAAAGATGTTCGATGAGATTGCTCCCAAGTACGCAAACCGCAACGGCGGCTACACCAGAATCGTAAAGATTGGACCCCGCAAGGGCGATGCCGCTATGGAGGTTCTGATCGAGCTGGTTTAAGAGAAATAGCTCCGCATTTAAGGCGGATCTGAAGCAAATATAGTTATGCAGGCGGCTGCAGGCAGGAATATCTCCTGTCTGCAGCTTTTTTCGCAGGATGGATTCTTAAGGTTTGACAGAATATCGTAAGTTGACGGGAAATATATGCAGAGGCTATAATGTAACTAACAGCGAAGAAGCTATGCAGTATAGATTTTGAGAAGAGAAAGGCGGAAATATTTTCCGGGAGGAGGCGGCAGATTATGTGGAGAAAGAGAGCTTTGACAGCGGCAGCGCTGGCCCTGGGGGTGGCTGTGGTTCCCGCTCCCTTTACGGCGAAGGCGGATGACCGCAAGTATATTTCCAGCGTATCCCTCAAGGTCCACGTAGATCTCGATCCGGGGGATGAGATTAATGATGGGGATGATATTGATACCAGCAATGGAGGCGGAGATGGAACCTACGTGTACACTACCTCCAGCAAATATTCTATTGATTCTGCACAGTGGGCAGTAGATACAGAGGTGGGAGTGGGGGATACCCCGAAGATTGAGGTCTACCTGGAGCCGGATTATTCGGGTGATACGGAATATCGATTCCGCAGCAGCTACAGCTCCAGCTCTGTGAATATCAGCGGGGGAACCTTTGTGTCGGCGGACCGGAAGGGAGATCAGCTCAAGGTGGTCTTCCGCGTGAACGGCATCAAGGGGACCTTCAGTGAGCCGGAGGATGCCTATTGGGATGATCCTATAGGGCGTGCCCGCTGGGAGGAGGGAGACGACGATTCCGGCTATTACGATGTGTATCTGTACAGGGGCTCCAGCATTGTGAAGAAGCTGGAGGAGTATCGGGGAACCTCCTACAATTTCTATCCCTATATGACGAAGGAAGGGGATTATACCTTTAAGGTCAGAACGGTTCCCCACACGGATGCCGAAAAGCGGTATGGAGACAAGAGCGGATGGGTAGAGTCCGGCGATCTCTATATCGATGAGGAGGACGTATCGGACGGCACAGGCCAGGAGACCGGAACCGGCGCGGGAGGCGGAACTACACAGGTTGGGTGGATCCAGGATGGGAACACCTGGTATTTCAAATATCCAGATGGAATTTACCAGCAGGCAGGCTGGCTTAAGTGGAACGGAAAGTGGTATCTGTTTGACGGCAGCGGCCGGATGCTCACCGGATGGCAGCAGAGCAATGGACATTGGTATTACCTGGGCGAGAGCGGCGACATGAAGACGGGCTGGCTCAAGTCGGGGGATGTCTGGTATTATCTGAATCCCAATGTGGATGGACCGGAGGGAGCTATGGTCAAGAGCAGCTGGCTCATCATAGACGGCAAGGCATATTTTATGAGTGAATCCGGCGCTATGGTGGAGGGCTGGTACCAGGTGGAGGGAAGCTGGTACTACTTCTATCCGGGGCAGGGGCACAAGGCGGTCAATACAACCATAAGCGGCTTCCAGCTGGATGCCAACGGAGTGTGGAACCGCTGACAGGATACAGCGGTTTGACACCGCATAGGATACAGGGGAGTGAAAGAGTCCGGACAGCCGGACTCTTTTTCTGACTGTACAGGAGCCGGAAGCCCGTCTGCCTTTTGGGGATGGAGAGAAAACCAAGAGGAAACATCCGGTTGAGTTTGCAGATAAAGTGTGCTAAAATGTTCGAAGAATTGGGACCGGCAGCAGAAAGGAACGAACGTGGGAATTATTAAGGCGGCCCGCCTGGTGCATGAATTTATCAGGCGGAATGAGGATGACAAGATTGAAGAGGTGAAGCGGGCGCTGGACGGCGTGGACGTGGACATAAGGACGGGAGCCTTTGTGGCAGTTCTGGGGCACAATGGATCTGGAAAGTCCACCTTTGCAAAGCATGTGAACGCGCTTCTTGCCCCTACAGAGGGAGCTCTGTGGGTGGGAGAAATGGACACAAGGGATGAGGCCCATGTGTGGGATATCCGGAAGATGGCGGGAATGGTGTTCCAGAACCCGGACAATCAGATTATTGGAAATATTGTGGAGGAGGACGTGGGATTTGGCCCGGAGAATCTGGGAGTGCCCACGGAGGAAATCTGGCGCCGGGTGGATGCCAGCCTGAAGGCGGTGGGGATGACGGCGTATCGTCTCCAGTCCCCCAACAAGCTTTCCGGCGGACAGAAGCAGCGGGTGGCGATCGCAGGGGTTATGGCGATGAAGCCGCGGTGTATTATTTTGGATGAGCCCACGGCCATGCTGGACCCTAACGGACGCAGGGAGGTTATAAAGACAGTCCATGAGCTGAACCGTGCAGAGGGCATCACGGTGCTTCTCATCACTCATTACATGGAGGAGGCAGTGGACGCAGACCGGATCATTGTCATGGACGACGGGCGGATCGTGATGGACGGAGAACCCAGGGAGATCTTTTCAAGGGTTAAGGAGCTTAAAAGCCATGGGCTGGATGTGCCCCAGGCCACAGAGCTGGCATATGAGCTCAGGGAGGCGGGAATGCCTCTGCCGGAGGGAATTTTAAGCCGAGAGGAGCTGGCGCAGGCGCTTGCTCCGCTTTTGGGATGCAGATAGGCAGAAGGAGCGGCCATGTCAATAAAAGCAGTTGATTTGAACTATGTTTACAGTGGGGGCACAGCCTTTGAGCAGCATGCCCTGTTTGATGTGAATTTTGAGATTCAGGATGGAGAGTTTGTGGGACTGATCGGCCATACAGGCTCGGGAAAATCCACATTGACCCAGCATTTGAATGGACTTTTAAGGGCCAGCTCCGGCGCTCTCTATTATAATGGAGAAAATATATATGATCCGGGCTATGATATGAAGAGTCTTCGGAGCAAGGTGGGTCTGGTCTTTCAGTATCCGGAGCACCAGCTTTTTGAGATTGATGTGCTGACCGATGTCTGCTTTGGCCCTAAGAATCTGGGACTTTCCCAGGAAGAGGCAGAGCAGCGGGCTAGGCAGGCGCTGGCACTGGTGGGGCTGGATGAGAGCTATTACCGGCAGTCTCCCTTCGAGCTCTCTGGAGGACAGAAGCGCCGGGCGGCCATCGCCGGAGTTCTGGCAATGGAGCCTGAGGTCCTGATTCTCGATGAGCCGACCGCTGGACTGGACCCCAGGGGAAGGGACGAGATTTTGGATGTGATCAAGGGACTGCATGAGGGGCGGGGGCTGACGATTATTTTGGTGTCACACAGTATGGAGGATGTGGCCCGCTATGCGGAGCGCCTGATTGTTATGAATCATGGATCCAAGATGTTTGACGGCACACCCAGGGAGGTATTCCGCCATTATAAGGAGCTGGAGGCGATAGGCCTGGCTGCGCCGCAGATCACCTATCTGATCCATGATCTGCGGGAACGGGGAGCGGCCTTGGATCCAGATATTACTACGATAAGAGAAGCGCGGGAAGCGATCCTGCAGCTTTGGGCCGAAGAAAAAGGCAGGGACAGACATGTTTAGAGAGATTACATTGGGACAATATTATCCAGTGGATTCTAAAATCCATCGGCTGGATCCGCGGACAAAGCTTTTTGGCACTATGATTTTCATTATCTCCCTTTTTATTGCAGATAATCTGTGGGGGTATGGACTGGCTGCGGCTGCGCTTATCCTGGTAATACGCATGACCTGTGTGCCCGTTCGATTTATTCTGCGGGGCCTTAGGGCAGTGCTGATCCTGCTGCTGATTAGTGTGAGCTTTAATTTGTTTCTTACAGGCGGGCGGGTGATTGCCCAGCTCTGGATTTTTAAGATCACGGCAGAGGGGGTCCGGCTGGCAGTTTTTATGGCGGTCCGGCTGATTTTTCTGGTTATAGGCTCCTCGCTTATGACGCTTACCACGACACCCAATCAGCTGACGGATGGCTTGGAGAAGGGTCTGGGATTTTTAAAGAGAGTCAAGGTTCCGGTCCATGAGGTTGCGATGATGATGTCCATTGCCCTGCGTTTTATCCCCATATTGGTGGAGGAGACAGATAAGATCATGAAGGCGCAGATGGCCCGCGGAGCGGATTTTGAGTCCGGGAATCTGATGCAGAGGGCCAGGGCAATGGTGCCGCTTTTGGTGCCGCTTTTTGTCAGCGCATTTCGGCGGGCCACGGACCTGGCTATGGCTATGGAGGCACGGTGCTATCGAGGCGGCGAGGGGCGGACGAAGATGAAGCCTCTGCAGTATAAAGCAGGGGACCGGGGAGCCTACGGTCTTTTGATCCTGTATCTGGTGCTTATGGCTGCCAGCAGGGCAGCTCTGTGAGGATATGGATGAAAATGAAACGAGTAAAATTGATTGTGGCATATGATGGCACCAATTATCACGGATGGCAGCTGCAGCCAGGGGCGGTGACGATTGAGCAGGTCCTCAATGAGGCACTGACCGGGCTTCTGGGAGAGCCGATCACGGTGATCGGTGCCAGCCGCACGGACGCGGGCGTGCATGCCCTGGGAAACGTGGCGGTTTTCGATACCGAGCACCGGATGCCCGGCGAGAAGGTATGCTTTGCCCTGAATCAGCGGCTTCCCGCAGACATACGGGTGCAGTCCTCCTGTGAGGTGCCGCAGGAGTGGCATCCCAGGCGGTGCCCCTGCGTCAAAACCTATGAGTATCGGATTTTAAATCGGGCGGTGGAGCTTCCCCAGGAGCGCTTGTATGCCGCCTTCTGCCGTTTCCCTGTGGAGATGGAGCGGATGCGCCGGGCAGCGGCTTTTCTTGTGGGGGAGCATGATTTTAAGAGCTTCTGCAATGTGAGGACGCAGGCGGAAACCACAGTGCGGGAGATCTATGATATACAGGTAGAGCGGGAGCGGCAGGATGTGATTGTGATCCGTGTCCGGGGAAATGGATTTTTGTACAATATGGTACGCATTATTGCGGGCACGCTCTTGAAGGCCGGCATGGGCCAGATGGAGCCGGAGGCAGTGAAGGCCATGCTGGAGGCCCGGGACCGTCAGGCAGCAGGTCCGACAGCGCCTGCCAGAGGGCTGACCCTGGCAGGAATAGAATACACATAGGCGGACAGAGGGAGCTGATGCCAGCAGGATATGCCTGGCGGCAGGATTGCAGCAGATTTCGTGAAAAAACCTCGAAAAACCGTGGAAAATAGGGTTGACACCTGTGGGACCCTATTATATAATATAAAACTGTGACATTACCAGAGAATGCTTATCCAAAGCCCCGGAATAAGCATCCAGCTGATAAATTCTTCCCATATTTATCAGACGGTTTGGGGCGTCCTTGGGACGCCGGATATATTTTATAGAACGAAGGTTCAATCAACAGGAGGTTAATCCATGAAAAGTTTTATGGCGAGTCCAGCGACAATTGAGAGAAAATGGTACGTAGTGGATGCTGCGGGATGCACATTAGGACGCCTGGCTTCTGAGGTTGCCAGCGTTTTGAGGGGCAAGAATAAGCCGATCTTCACTCCTCATATGGACTGCGGAGATTATGTGATCGTAGTCAACGCTTCCAAGGTAAAGGTAACCGGCAAGAAGCTTGATCAGAAGATTTACTACCGTCATTCCGATTATGTGGGCGGCATGAGAGAGACCACTCTTCGCGAGATGATGGCTAAGAAGCCCGAGCAGGTAGTTGAGTTAGCAGTTAAGGGTATGCTTCCAAAAGGACCTCTGGGAAGAAGCATGTACAAGAAGCTTCATGTATACGCAGGCCCGGATCACGAGCAGGCGGCACAGAAACCGGAAGTTTTAACATTTTAATGAGGATTGGAGGAAGAAAGTATCATGGCTAGCGTGAAATTTTATGGAACAGGCAGAAGGAAAAAATCCATCGCCAGAGTATATATGACACCCGGCACCGGCAAGATCACCATCAACAAGAGAGATATTGATGATTATCTGGGACTTGAGACCTTAAAGCTCATCGTTCGTCAGCCCCTGGTAGCTACCGATACCACGGACAAGTTCGATATCATGGTAAATGTACACGGCGGCGGCACCACCGGACAGGCAGGCGCTATCCGTCACGGCATCTCCAGAGCCCTCTTAAAGGCTGACATTGATTACCGTCCCGTTCTCAAGAAGGCTGGATATCTGACCAGAGATCCGAGAATGAAGGAGAGGAAGAAGTACGGCCTCAAGGCAGCCCGTCGCGCGCCGCAGTTCAGCAAGCGCTAAACTTTATCAAAAGTGGTCAAAAACCCCGGAACTACGCGGTTTCC